>JAYKJC010000239.1:0-7633 GCA_035285885.1 Leptolyngbyaceae cyanobacterium
GCATGATTTACAGCGTCATTATTGAGCAAGCCTTGTGGATGGCCGTATTGGGCTACATCCCAAGCCTGTTGCTCTGTATGAGTCTGGGCGCATGGACTTCAGCCACTCAAGGCATCATGATTTTGATCACCCCACTCACCGCAACCGGACTCTTTGGCGTCACGGTGGTGATGTGTGTAGGGTCTGCCCTCTTTGCGATTCAAAAAGTCACTCACGTGGATCCTGCAATTGTGTTCAAAGCTTAGGAACTTGAGTGAAAAAATCTCCAAAAATAAAATAATAAAAACTTCAGGAAAATTGTGGGGAGCAGGATTTCTTCCTCTTTCTCTGGAATTTGATAGCGGGTTGCAACCGAGTTAAGCATAAAAACAGAGGTGGGTGACACGTTGCTAGACATACCCCTTGGGGCAGAAATGCAAATTGCTGAACTATTGTTGAACGATTATTGAAATCCCTTCTGGTTCATGGATAAAGGCTGATTCAGCGATGCACCCATCGGTGAGCCCCTATTTGTGCAATCATATCCGTAGTCATGCTTACCAAGCTGGTAGGAAATAATCGATAGAGTATTCATGTAGGTTTAATCTCTATTGTTTAAAATCTAAGTTGTGAGGATACTATCTCTTTTCAAAAGTAGTCATATTTGCCATGAAGCCATTAAAGTGTTGGTTATGATTCGTTCTTAAATGCATTGAGCTAAAGCTGATCGATATCTGATCAGTTGGTTAAGCTCAAGTTGGGGCAAGAAAAGACCCCGAAAAATGCATGTCGAAGTTTTAGATTTGTCTCCCACATTAGAAGCTGGTTTTTTCCGTGTCCTGATTGACTCACACGTACCTTTGTTCGGTAATTCGGGAAACCTTAGGTTAGACACCGTTTGAAGTCACAGGTGCTGTAGAGCGATTGTCAACTATTGTCCAGCTGTCTTGACCCCGTTCGCTCCTGACTGAGATGTCAATGTCTCTAGGAAGGCTCAACTGTTAATGACTGTTTCTCAATTTCAAAAAAATCATCTTCAGAAGCACTATAAATCCTCTAACTCAGTCGTTGCCTATCCATGCCATGCTCTGGGGAATCAGCAGGTAGAAGAACGAGCGATCGCCGTTCGTGATCTAGACATGGTTTTCCGCAATGGAGAGCACGTTTATCCTGTGCTGAAAAGCATCAATTTAGAGATTCCCTTGGGTGATGTTTATTTGCTGATGGGGCCGTCGGGTTCTGGAAAGACAACCCTGTTATCGATTATTGCGGGCATCTTAACGCCGACATCCGGCCACGTCCGGCTGCTCGGAACAGATATTCACCAACTCAATCGAACTCAGCTCGCCTCGTTTCGACGGAAGCACATCGGGTTTATCTTTCAGGGATTCAATCTTTTTCCTGCTCTGACGGCTTCTGAGAATGTTGAGGTTGCCCTGTCGATGAAAGGATATTCATCATCTGAGGCGAAGCATGAATCGCACCGTTTACTCAAGCAGGTCGATCTGGGCAACAAAGGAAAAACATATCCGGGTGACTTGTCGGGTGGTCAAAAGCAGCGGGTGGCGATCGCCCGCGCCCTTGCCGGAAATCCACCATTAATCATGGCTGACGAACCGACAGCCGCTCTTGACTCTAGTAGCGGACATGCAGTCATATCGCTCTTGCGATCACTGGCAAAAGAAGAAGGGGCGACCGTGCTAATGGTGACCCATGACCCCCGCATCAAAGACATCGCTGATCACGTTATCTATCTAGAAGATGGTGAAGTGCAGTCATAGTGGCTTGTTCTCTGTGTGTCTCTCTCTAGAGCCATAGGACAAACTGTTGATTCTCAATACAGCTCGGCAAACTTCTCAAATTCATCACGAAGGAATGGAGGTTTTGGACACATACAGAGCGCCCAAAATCTTCGTTTTTTCGTGATCTCTGCCCAATCCTGTTTCTAGTGTGGACCTCCAATACGTTGATCCCTTCTCCAAGATTTGATTGGATGGGATAATGAAAAGCTGCTCAACTGTTGCGTCACTGGCGATCCATGCAAGAAGTCCTCTATATCGAAATTCCCACCCCCAACGCGGAAGCCGTTCGTCAATGGTTGCACGAAGGGTTTGAGGTGCGTTACGGACAAAAGTGCATCACACCGGATGGATTTCGAATTATTTTTTCTAAAGACACGTCGAAAGAGAGCGAGCCCGAGAGTGATCCCTCAAAAGGTGATTTTGGTGATTCTAAGGAAAGGCATCCATCTGGATTCATTCGTCCAACGGATATGAAACCAGCGGATGAGGAGGTTTCTGCTCCAGAACACGAACTTAGGCAAGTGCGAAAGACTCAGGCGATCGCCCACTCCCTAACCGACAGTGACACACATTCAAGCTCGGTGCTTTTAGAGGACACAGCACCTGATTCTGATGCCGCGAGTCCCCCTAGTTTGAAAAAAAACACCGTTACGCTCGGTCGCCGGAAAAGAGGAACCGAACTTTCTGTATTTGTCTGGTCACTCCAGCGCACAACATACCTCAAGGTGTTTCGTTGGGGTGACGCTCCTGCACCCTATGAAGAGCCGCTCGTCAAGCGGTTGACTCAAGAACTCAGACAGCACTTTCCAATTCAATATCCTGAACCGCCAGCCATTGACCTGTCAAACCAAACTATCTTTGATGCCCTAAAGCCCTACTATCCAGCAACGGTGAAGTATTTTCAGCGCATGCCGAATGGAGCCTATGATTTGAGCCGCGTATATTGGTGGGAGAAGCGCTGGCGTGAAGGGGTGCGATCGCCCCAGTTGCCTAAGCAAGTCATTTTCCCCGTCTCCGATCCACCAGCTTCTCAAGATTCTGCTGAATCGGTCGCTGATTCTGATCGGTTTGATCTCATTTACGTGGGCGGAGCGTTGGGCGTCATCCACGCAGCGGTTATGGCCCAGCGAGGATATCGAGTGCTCTTGATTGAACGGCTTCCCTTCGGACGGATGAACCGTGAGTGGAATATTTCACGGGGCGAGTTTCAGAGTTTGATTGATTTAGGACTTTTTACCGAAGAAGAATTTGAGTCTCTGATTGCCTGTGAATATGTGGATGGATTTAACAAGTTTTTCGATGCGAATAATCCCTCTCAGGCAAAAGCTTCCATTCTCAAAACTCCGACGGTGCTCAATATTGCGATTGATGCAGAGAAGTTGCTGCGCATCTGTGGCGATCGCCTCAAAGCTGCCGGAGGAGAAATTTGGGACGAAACCGAGTTTGAGAAAGCCCAAGTTTATTCCACCCATGTTGAGGTCTGCACGAAGCATCTTCCCTCAGATGATTCAAAAATTGCCCAGGGACGCCTCCTGGTGGATGCCATGGGCACCGCCTCTCCAATCGCGTGGCAGATCAATCAAGGCAGAGCCTTCGATAGTGTCTGTCCAACGGTGGGCGGAGTGGTCTCCGGCGGATTTCCCCCAGGCGTTTGGGATGACCAATATGGTGATGTGCTCAATAGTCACGGAGACATTTCACGGGGACGCCAACTGATTTGGGAACTGTTTCCCGGTCGCAATGGTGAATTGACGATTTATCTATTCCACTACCATCAAATTCACCCTGATAATCCGGGATCGTTGCTAGAGATGTATGAAGACTTCTTCAACATCCTGCCCGAATATCGCCGCTGCGACATGGATAAATTGACGTGGCGAAAAGCAACCTTTGGCTACATCCCAGGCTACTTTAGTACGAGAGAGAATGATAGGGCGATCGCCTTCGACCGACTTGTTGCCATTGGCGATGCGGCTTCTCTCCAATCCCCCCTTGTCTTCACAGGATTTGGCTCCCTCGTGCGAAACCTGGGACGACTAACCCATTTGCTTGATACTGCCCTCAAACACGATTTGCTCCAAGCTCAGTACTTGAACCAAATTCGAGCCTATCAGAGCAATATCGCTGTTACCTGGCTTTTTTCAAAAGGCATGATGGTGCCCACTGGCACCTATCAGCCCCCTGAACGAGTCAACTCAATGCTTAACACCTTTTTCGGTATCCTTGCATCAGAGTCTCCTGAAGTCGCCGATCGCTTCATCAAAGACCGGGCGGGGTGGATTCCGTTTAATCGAATGGCGCTTAAAGCCGCCTTCAAAAATCCAGCCTTGCTGGTCTGGATTTGGCAACTTGCGGGCGTGAAAGATCTCATTCGCTGGACAGGCAGCTACATATCTTTCACGCTCTACGCTTTGTTGGGGTGGTTATTTCAATGGGTGCCGTCGATGACTAAATCGATTCAGCCTTGGCTAGAACCCACCGTCCCCAAGCTTTACTTTTGGCTTCTTGCTCAAAGCTATGGGTTGCTCTACAACACCGGAGGAAACCGAATTCTATTTGAACCTAGCTCGACAGAATAACGGTGAAGAGCCATGATTGCAAAAAAGAGGGAGTTGGATACGCACTGCGCGACCAACTCCCTCTTTTATTTAGGACTTATGCATTTCTGTGGGTGGCTGCGAACGCAGCCCGTCCCCACACACAGAAATGAACTAAATCATGGAGGACTTGCGTAAGCCCGATTCTTTTGAGAAGTTTGCTACGTTGTGCAATGCATCACAACTCAGCATTAGTCTCATCATTATTACTGTCAGTCTGCCCGGTCGTTAGAGATGCAAATGATTGCTCTATTGTCATGCGCTGTTGGGCGCTGTGTAAAAAGTAACCGTTCATCATTGCAGAAGCAAGGAGTTGCCCCAGGCTTTCTCGGCTCGTTGTAACAGTTACCCCAAAATGCTGAGGAGGCAGCCCGCCCAGCAGAGAAGTTAAGCTTGCTTCCATTGCCTGACGAACTTCGGGAGTTGGAGTCGAGAGTTGGGCGATCGCCTCAGGATTGAGGGAGTGAATATATTGAACGAGATCATTTGCACCGCCATTCTCACCCGCGAACATTGCTTGCAATGAGTTTGATACGTCTTTCATTGGCACTTCTCCAGTAATGTGCAGTTGGAAGTGTGCAGGGAGTATCTTCGGTTGAGTGCTGAGTCAACAGGCCAGTGAATGGCGGGATACTCCATCTGACGAAACCACCGTCAATGAATTATCGAACGTGACGGTATAGTTCTAAACATCACTTACATCTACCAAGATACCGATCGGGAGAGTGAACTCAACAGTGTAAAAAGCCGAACTTTCGGTCGTACTTTCCGGGGTTGGAGGAGCTGTCACGAGTAGTCCAGATTATGTGGGAAATCTGCTCATCTCTTCAAGAAAATTTGATAAACGAATGTGATAAACGAGCATCATTATCACTGCGCTCGACGACAGCAATTCTCATTATGGAAGTTCAGGGGATAAAACGGTTGCCGCAAGCGACCGTTTTGTCTCCTGAACCGATACACGTGAGCGCCGACAGGGCGCGAAGTCTTTCAACACGAAGTCTTTCAAAATGAGAATTGCTAGCTAGACGCCGCCGAGCTTACTCAATGCACGCTTCATGAAACTTGGAGGGTGATTATAAGGTCTGGGTTTTCCAGCAAAGCTCGGACGAGTATTTGGGGCATGAAGATATCGATAGTGTAGAAACACATCCCGGTATGGAAAATCGACATTGTCACCTTCATTGACCCTCGCGAAAATCCGAGACGAGAGCCCAATATAGTGTAAGTACAGCAAGCGCACTCCTTTGTCGTAGAGTGCATTGCTCTGAGTCTCAAAATGAGAAGATGTCACGCTGTTGCCAGTAATGCGATCCTTAGGCAAACTTAGGCTGAGATTGTTGAACGATAGCCCACCTCGCATCACCATGTAGTTGAGCAAGCTCTGATCCGGAGCTAGAGGGTATAGCAGTTCTGCATCACCTGCCTGTAGATATTCCAACATCAGAGCTCTCTGGTCGGGAGAGAATAATCCTCGGCGGCTGCCATAGAACCCAGAACAGAAAATCCCGGTTTCGAGATAGCGATTTGGCAATCGTTTCTCTAATGAAGCCAGTGTCATGTCGTAGACATGTTGAGGCTGCTTAAACTGAAAGTCGTACACAACAAAATCCGTGGTTGCCAGACGATCCCAAATGATGTCAGGAGAATCCAACAGCAACGTATCGGCATCCATATATAGGAACTGATCGAAGGGGCCATCGAAGGCGCAAAATCGGCGATGAGTCCCTACTCGGTGATAGCCACTTGATCCAACCTTCTGCCACGTCTTCTTAGCTGTAGGGTGGCTGTCCCATGCAGATCTAACAAAGGTATCCCATGCCTTGATAGAGTCCTGATTGTGATAAATCTGAACGGTGTCGCGGCGATCGCCCTCCGCAGCAATGCGATCAATATTGTCATCGTAAGGATAAATGCAAACCGGAGTTCCGGGCGCATGCGTCTCAATACTGTTCAGTAAGGCAATGACCTGGTCATAAACACGATCATTCGCCAAGGTACAGATCCCACGCATCAGAAAACGCCTCTCGTTGATTACATCACTCAGTACAGCCTCAGCCTATTGATGCTGATCAAGAGGCTGATATTGAGAAGTGCGTACTCAGTTTTCCCAGTCCTCAGAAAATTATCCTCATTTCTTTGGCTTGACCTGACTCTGCGTCAACGTAGTCATTCTGCCCGTGCCGACACAAAAATCTGAATCCGATTGTGCATAACCAGCGCATGCGTCGCTTGCTATTGCTGACAGGCAAAGATTTGAAACGTTATAAGATGATCGAAACATCAGCAAAACGGAATTTTCTCATTGTGGTTAAGAAGCGCCTGGATGTATTGCTTGTTGACAGGAAGTTGTGCGATTCGCGCCAACAAGCCCAACGACTAATTCGGGCAGGGGAAGTTATGGTCGCACAGCAAATTGTTGACAAGCCCGGAACTGTAGTCAAAGAGGACGCTGTAATCAAGATCAAAGAGCGATCGCCCTATGTCTCCCGTGGAGGAGAGAAACTCGCAAAAGCCCTCAAAGAATTTCCGATTGAAGTAAAAAACCGCATTTGCCTTGATGGGGGTATTTCGACAGGAGGCTTCACGGATTGTTTACTTAAACATGGCGCTCAAAAGGTCTACGGAATAGATGTTGGCTACGGGCAAGTTGCCTGGACAATTCGTCAAGATCCCAGAGTTATTCTGTATGAGCGGACAAATCTCAGGCACTTAACACCAGAGAATTTGTATGCATCAGGAGTCCCAGATGCAAGCTTGGGAGTCGTTGATGTGTCTTTTATCTCTCTAACCAAAGTGTTACAGGCAATCTGGAACTTATTAGCGCCTCCTCGTGACTTGATAGCACTCATAAAACCTCAGTTCGAGGTCGGCAAAGACAAAGTTGGCAAGAAAGGAGTCGTTCGAGAAACTAATGACCACATATGGGCCATTAATCAGGTCATTCATGCAGCCCACCAAATGGGATGGGGAGTATCAGGATTAACATGGTCTCCCATTGTTGGCCCGGCAGGAAACATAGAATATCTCCTATTTCTTTCTGAAGGAATGCCCTTGCTCCAACCCAACCCTGAAAACGTTTCAAAAGTAGCAATCGATGCTTCTCAAAAGTTGACTGGATTGTGATGAAACCCTTACTGGGGGTATATTCAAGATTTTTTCGAGTAGAGATGTTGACAATATGAGAGAGGAGTCGTTATAGTGATAAAGCGCTGAAGGGGAACGACACGAATGAGTGAACGCCCTGAGGCGTCG
>JAYKJC010000240.1:0-9556 GCA_035285885.1 Leptolyngbyaceae cyanobacterium
ATCAAAATCATGATGCCTTGAGTGGCTGAAGTCCATGCGCCCAGACTCATACAGAGCAACAGGCTTGGGATGTAGCCCAATACGGCCATCCACAAGGCTTGCTCAATAATGACGCTGTAAATCATGCGGTCGGAGGCTCCCATTGCTTTCAGCGTGCCATATTCACGAATGTGGTCAGACACAGACGAATACAGAATTTGTCCGACAATAACCACGCCTACAATCATTCCTACGGCTGCTCCTAGCCCCAAGATAAAGCCGATTCCGGTCCGCAGTCGCCAATAGTTTCGAGTCCGGTGGGCCATTTCCTCTTGGGTCAACACAATCACATCAGGAAGCGCCTCAGAGAGCCGTTGTTTGAGCTGTTCGATGTCTTGCCCAGGTTCTGCTTTAATCAGCAGGTGCGTAATGGGGTCGGCGATGGTTAGGGCTGTAATCTCAGGTAGGCTCTCATCAGATTCGTCTTTTTGCTCGTAAGTGGTTGTGCAGCTCAACCCATCTCCTGCTCCGACGTCGCAAAAAACGCTGGATGTCAAACCCGATGTCGAATAAGCCTTTGCATTCTCCAAAGAGGTGAATAGCATAGTGCTTGACACGATGGATTGAGTGCCTTGAGTCATGCCCACCAGCTGAGCTGGGGCTGAATTGATTTCAGCCGTGGAGCCAATGCCCTCCAGGCGAAGAGAATCGAGATTCGTCTTATCGGTCATGAATGCAAACGACTCTTCCAAATCATCGAGATCTCCTTCAATCACCTCTCCAACTTGAAACATCGTGCCATCGGGATCGAAGCCAACGATTCGTAAGGGAGCAATTTTTCCATCTGGGCTGCGCCACCGTCCTCCCGCCAACGAAATTGCCTCTGCACGTTGCACCCCTTCGACTTCCTGGGCATCTGTAAGACGCTCCAGGGGCATCGATTGGGTCAACTCAAAATACACCATTTCCTCAGCCGATACCCAGATATCAGCGGTGGAATTGTCGATGAGTTTGGCAGTAGATCGAGTAAAGCCGTGAAAAATACCGACTTGAATGGTGACAAGACTGGCCGCAAACATAATTCCTGCCTGAGCCACCAAAAATCGAGGAATATCTTCAAATAAATTTTTTCGAGCAATCGACACCATAGGGCAGATGTCCTACGAGATGCATAGGGTCTTGACTAGCATAGCAAGTGGAACAGGTGGCGATCGCCCATTCTATAGAATCGATACAAGTTCTACGCTAACTGAAGTCATCTGCGCGGAGTCACATACACCGAGCAATCTGCGCAGAATTAATAGGCACGAATAGTCTCAATCAAAAGCTGAAACTCACCCGGCTCAAACGTGGGGTTGAGATTACCGTCATATTCGAACTTGCTGAGCATGACTTGAAAAGCTCGAAGCTGACTGGGATCAACCTGTTGCCCATCGCTCACCGTTCGAGCGCGAAAAACAGGAACAAAGTCCGTAAAGGGAATTTGAACCGTAGTCCACGTATCCGCCTCCGTATCAAAAGAATGGGAGTAGCCGACTCCATCCCACCGGGTTTCATCTCGGAGAATAAATTTGTACCGATTGCCGTCTCCCCGAACTCGCAGCTCGATACCTGTATATCCCTGCAAATTTAACGGAGGCTCGAAGTTGCGGGTGCGGACTGAGGCAAACCCTCCAGAATTATTCGTGGAGACAACGCCAGAGAATAACGCTCCCTCTGCTGTGTTCGTTAAGCCACTTTGGCTGACGCCTCCCATCACAACATCGTCAACGGCTCCCCAAATCGATTCGATGTCGCTATCCGAAGACCGGAAATCGAAGACGAGGCGAGGTGAAGTGGGGGATGGTTCCATCAGATCATTAGTCTCAGGGGTTTTAGGCGAACCTGCCGAATCAGACTCCCCTTGTCCATAGGCGATCGCCTGCTGATCGGCCTGGGGATTTACTGAACTGTCCCAAAACTGCTGAAACCACTGAAATCCACTGAAAAAAGGAACTGCGCCAAAATAGGCAAGGGTTCTCAAAAACCGACAAAGATTCCACTGTTTGGATTGAGGCTGTGTTGACTGACTCATAAGACCAAGAGGACAACATCACTCGATATTTTCTTTCATTTTAAGAAATAAAGAATCTACAAAAATGAAGAACCCTGGTTCGAGTTTTTGCATCTTCTTAGAACAGACGTATGATGCTCTCCCCGTTACATCCGATTCACCTCTGTTTCTCTTTGAAAGAAATCAAGCCGTGGAGCATCGTTCAAAAACGGACCCGATAACGCCAAAGATGTTTCAATGTCCAATTTCCCTGTAGGACTGAGATGATGATCCACTTGAAACGCCTCAATTGGAGATCGAAAATCCTGTATCGGTCGTCCTGGGCCAAGATACCCCAGTTCGCGCAGATGCATCGATGCCTCAATCGTACTCATGGTGCGATCGCCCGGTCTAATAATCGGGACATATTGCTGCCGCCAGATTTCTGCTAAGTCGGCTCGACTAAATTTTAGAATTTCACCCTCTGCCGGATCGGCGATCGTTGCGGTGTCATCCGTAAGCCCCAGCAACGCAACCGCATGGGGCAGCTTTTTACCATCATCATCAATCAGCCAAACAGCTAAAATTCCAGGTCGATTGATCTGCTGCATTAGCTCCCAGGTGGGCGAAAGCTCAATTCCGTCGAGATTCAATGTTTGAGCCGCAACGATGAGCTGCGGCATCGACGTACCCATCCGACTGGTTCCAGCCAGTTCAGCGACCCACGATTCCGTCGCAGGCAGCCCCCATTGGCGAAGAACGGTGGCCATTGCGGCTGGGGCACAGCTACTGTTAGAGGTTTGGCGAAAAACCCCGTTTGGCTGCAAATCGTCATGGAGCTGAGCGTGAATTGGAGAAAGCAAGAAACTCTCAAAACCGCTGAAGGTGGCAACGCCTACAATTCCAATTAAAGCGACGGTGATGACCTGAGACCGAGCCGTGTGCCAACTAATGGTAATCGACATGCCACAGAGCGCCGCTAGGGTTAAATGCATCAGTCCCCAGGTGATTTGCATCCCATGAAAGCGCCACTCTAAGGGAAAAACGGTCATTTGAGGGACATTCAAAATCGCAACCATAAAGCAGACGTAGCATCCAAGGAATGCCAGGGATAAAGGATTGCGACCCTTAAATAAATCGTTGGCCGTTGCCCCCCGTTGCAGGAGCGATCGCCCCAATCGCCGCCCCCAGATAAACACAAGAGAACTCAGTGCAATGGTGGTGGTAGTGTCTAATGGCACACAATCCCTCCCTGGCAATCAGCATCAGACGAGTCACTCTCAGATGAGTCACTCTCAGGCAAACCATGAGCGACAGCCTGAGACTGCCGCAGCATTCATTCTCACGCTTTTCTCGCGCTTAGACACAGAAAAATCTGTAGAATGCCCGTGTAATTACTGAAGCATAACGTATCAAATTCAGAATTGTCTGTAAAGATTTGATAAAGACAGAAAGAAATGCACCTGAAATGGGTAAACACGCAAAGTCCAAGAGCAATTGGCTGTTGCGCTAAAGCAGTTTGCAGCTGCACTTAACCGACACCTTAGCCCGATAAAAACGGAAACAGTTCTTTGATCTGGTGCTTACTAAGTTGACACACCGTTTGAATATTAGTTTCTGGAATCGTCTCTGGATTTGGGTAGGACGCCAGAGCCTTGCTGATGCTGGCTTCTCTGAGAATATGAAAGATTGGATAGGGCGATCGGTTCGTCAAATTCCCCGCATCGTCGCTGGAGGTATCAGCAAACTGATAGTGAGGGTGAAAGCTAGCTACTTGGTATTCGCCTTCCCAGCCAAACTGATGCAAAAGTTCGTCCACCTCTCCCAAGAATTCGTTGTAGTCTTCAAAATCCGTGAGCAAGATAGGCGTGACTAAAAGAGTTGTTTCAAGTTCTTCCGGCGAGCATCGATCCAAGCGTCTCAGCTCAGCCACAAGATCCTTCAGTAGCGCTTCTTGAGTCTGAGCTGTACTCACTTGAATTCTAATTTGTCGATTTCGATGGGGAGACGCCGCAAATGGACACAGATTCAGTCCAATAACGACATTCTCCAGCCATTGCTGGATTACTGCTGAAATAGCTTGAATATCAACGCTAGAGTCCTTCACCGTTAAAATCCTTGGTCGTAGCAAGTAGATTCTGTCTCGGATTTCGGTACAGATGATTGTGTCGAGAACAACTCTTTCCAGCTTTGCCGACTCAGTTCAAACTTTCGGTGTTGCCAGCTTTGATCCATCCTTCAACCCCACTACCGGGCAAGCGAATGTTTTGCCATTCTCCATCGGCACTCGTTCCTAAAACAATCACTTCGTCGTTGTAGTACAGGTTTCCAATTTGAGTAGTATCCTGGCTCGGCCCCTGACGCAACACCATCCCGATTGGCTGTGTAACTCGAGCATCAGCATCTGCTTCGGTAGACTCAACCTCAAACACGTCCGGTTCCGGTTCGACTGAATCTGTAAACACCTGCACAGGTTCTTCTTCTGAAGCCGCCGCAGCTTCAGAAGGAGTCTCATTCGTCTGTTGCGATGCAGGTGTAGTGTCAGTCGATGTAGAGTCAGCCGAGTCCGTAGAACTGGCAGAATCTGTAGAATCTGTTGGCTGACTGACTTGCTCTTCAACGAAAATTGGCTTTGCTGGAGGAGCCGTGAGACGAGTGATAATGTATCGTGCCGCAACTGCACCACCTGCAAACAGCAAAACCAGCGCAATTAACACACCCGTAACGAACCTGAGAATACCAAAAAGCTTCATTGTGTCGGCCTTGACTGAATACGATTACTAATAGAAGGTTGTCTTGACGCCAACCGTGCTTTTCCAGAAGCGGCCCATTGCTGTAAGGCTTGAATTTGCTCTTGAGTCGTTCGTGCGAGTGGAACAGTTTGGCTGGCTGCTTCCAGAATATCCTCAGTTGTAAAATCTCGCTCCTGACTAAAGGCAATATGCATCGCCTCAATAATCATTTGCTCAATTTCAGCGCCTGAGAAGTCGGGTGTTTCGTACGCAAGGCGATCGAGATCGTAGCTATCCAGGCTATGGGGTCTGATGCGGGAGAGATGAACGGAGAATATGGCTCGTCGTTCGTCTTGGGTGGGTAAGCCAACAAAGAAAATTTCGTCAAACCGTCCTCGACGGAGCATTTCTGGAGGAAGAGATTGAATATTGTTGGCGGTTGCAACAACAAATACGGATGATTTTTTTTCTGCCAGCCAGGTAATAAAAGTTCCAAATACGCGACTGGTTGTGCCAGAGTCCCCTCGACCTTCGAAGCCGGAGAACGCTTTGTCGATTTCATCCACCCACAACACACAGGGGGCAAGGGCTTCGGACAGCTGGATCATCTGACGAGTACGCGACTCCGATTCCCCGACTAAACCTGCAAATAGCCGCCCGACATCCAGCCGTAGCAGTGGCAGATGCCAGTGATGGGCGATCGCCTTTGCCGTGAGCGATTTACCTGTGCCCTGAATACCCGCTAACATCAGCCCCCTCGGATATGGAATGCCGTAGCGTCGAGCTTTTTCCGAAAATGCGCCCCCCCGACGAATAAGCCATTCTTTCAGGTTGTCAAGCCCACCAATGTCTGAAATTTGCTCTTGGGTCGGGTAAAAATCTAGAATCTGTGTTTGCCGAATTGTTTGACGCTTTTCTTCTAGCACCAGCTCAATATCATCAGCAGTGACGGTGCCGTGGGTGGCGATCGCCCGCGCAATCACTCGACGAATGCGTTCCATGGACAATCCCTGGCAGGAGCGAACTAGCTCATCTAAGATACGTTCATTCAGGGGATTCCCCAACCCAGAAAGCAATCGATCCAACTCCGTTCGAATCTCGTCGATGGTGGGCAGGGGAAATTCCAGAATGGTGAGAATTTCTGACAAATCAGTCGGAACTTGAATCTGGGGCGACAGAATGACAATATTTTTCGGCTGAGACTTGAGCATTTTAGAGAGATTTCGCAGCTTCCGGGCGATCGCAATATCTTCCAAGAAGCGATGAAAATCTCTCAAGACCAGGATCGACGCACTGCTGGGCGGGAGTTTCTCGATGAATTCAAGCGCTTGAAGAGGGTTTCGACGCCCAAAGCCTGCATCGTTTGGATTTCCCTGGTAGCCCTCTACAAAATCCCAAATGTAGACACTTCGACTGCCTTGCCGTTGAGCACAATCGGCGATCGCAGCCTCAACACGTTCCTCTTCTAACGTCGCAACATAGAGAATTGGATACCGTGCCCGAAGAAAAAGCTCAAATTCCTCTGAAAATGCCATAGTCAGATTGTTCTCAGCACCTAGTTAAGCATAGCGAATTCATGTCCCCTGAATCACACCTCGCTCAACCAAAAGTAATGCCAACGTCACTCTACCCGCCCATGCAGAAGTCTTACTGATTTTTAAGCTGTGCCTTCAACGTTGCTAAGGCTCCCCATCGACTATCGACTGCGTCATTTTCAGTTTCATTGGAGTCATCGATTTGAATGCCGGGGCAGTTCTGGTCACACAACTTTTGTGGAGGCAACGACAAACACAGATACTCATAGAGCCATGTTTCAGGATCAAAATATCCAGTTGACGAGAGAGTCTCTACGAGGTCATCGGCGATGATGTCTTCGTCAAGAACATCATCTTCCACTGTTGGTGCATGATCCAGCCAGATTAACTCAGAGGCATCAACAGTTAAGCGGTGATTATAGTTTTGGAGACAGCGATCGCACGTCAACGTCGTAATCGTCTCAACAGAAGCCGCAACGTCAAGATACTGACCGCAATGAGTAACAGTCAGATGCCCCTGAACAGGTGTTAACGTTTGGAACCCCGGAACACTTTGATGTACACGAATCGTTTCTGTGTGCTCAGGCGCGTGCAGAAGCTGTGGAATGTAGATCTTGTCCATATCCGCATCTATGATTGAATCGACTTTAGCTGAACAACAAGCTTTCGATCCGGTTCGCGTCCCTTACTGTAAGTCTCAAATTCCTCGAAGTTTTGCAGTAGTGTGTGAACCTGGCGACGTTCTGCAGCCGATAAAGAAGAAATCTCGTATTCTTCTCCGGTTTGACGAACATGCTCCATTGCTTCCTCGGCCATCGCCTCAAGCTCACTCCGGCGCTGCTCTCGATACCCATTCAGCTCTACCGTATATGCACACTGATCGTCTTCAGATTGATTCAGATTCAGCGTTGTATTGGCTAAGTATTGAATCGCATCCAAAACAGCCCCTCTTTCTCCGATCAACGCAGTGATCTGCTCACTCGTCAGCGAATCTGAACGAATTGTCAGCCAGCAGCTCCCCTCATTCTCCAACCGTTGATCAGCGACATCAACCGCAGACTCAACTCCAGACAACTTCAAAAGGCTCTCCAGCCATTCCTTTCCACGGTTGACCCCACTGTCGCTCATTGTTCAATCCCTAACGCTAACCGACTCTGCCAAATCCTAAATCAGTGTTTAGTTTAGCTAAAGCTAATGCTAAACCAACAATCGCTCAAACGCTCCTTTTCAGATAAAGAAATTGACAGGTCGTGGCACCGATATCACGATTGCAGTTGAATTACGACTTGAATCTTTGTGCAAATGCAGGCATCTTGCCCGTGCTTACAAAACACTCAAATCACCTTCGTATCAATTGCGGTACATTACGTTCAGGGTTTCTTAGACGCTTTTTCTGAAGACGACTTATTCGAAGATCTTAAAGATTTTCCTGTCTTCGACTTACTGACCTTATTGGATTTTGGAGAACCGGAATTTGATGTCCCTGCGGACGCGTTCCCCTTGGATTTTTTCGAAGAGTCTTCCTTCTTAGTACTGGTAGGTTCGAACGGCAGTGTTTTTCGATCCGCATCCTGTTCTTTCTTCGCTTCAGCATCCACGATTTTCTGAAGATTTTCAGGCAGTGGCTCCCGAGACAAGAAGAATGTCTGAACGGTCTGGAAAATGTTTGCAATCACCATGTACATCAGCACCCCAGCGGGAAGCGGGAAAAACAGGAACATCCCAGAAAACAGCACGGGTGTGACCTTATTAATCGTGTCTTGCTGAGGGTTACTCGATGCAGAGTTCTGTCCAGACAGCAACTGGTTAATGTAGAGACTCAGTCCGAAAAACAACACCATTCCGACGATGTCCCAGTTAATGGAGCCGTCATCGTTCCGGGCTCCAACACGCCCGAGTGCTTGGATGAATAAAAATCCTTTCTGAGCAGCAATACCGGGCACCGACGTTTTTAATGTTGCTTCACCAGGAGCCAACGCGATGAGGTTGCCCTCACTGTCAAAGCTCACGTTATCTTTGCCAGATTCAATCGTCCACTGAGGAGCAATGGAGGAATCAGGGTACTTGGAAACGATGTCGCCGAGTGGAGTTCCATCGTCTGCCCGAAGTTCAATACGGGTCTTTTCCCCAACGGCGAGCTTGTTGCCACCCGGAATCGTTGCCGATACAGGAACATGAACTCCGTCAGAAATGTATATATTCTGCGACTTTGTCGAAAAAGCCTGGGGCTGAATTTGTTCGATCTTCTCTGTCGGGAGAACCTGAAGATTTACAGAATAGTTGATGTCTGCAAACGGTGATCCTCGCAACGTTGCGAAAAGTGCAAACAAGATGGGCATCTGCAACAGGACGGGGAAACACCCTGCCAACGGATTACCAAACTCTTTGTAAATCTTGGACATCTCCTCCTGCTGCTTGGACGGATCATCCTTGTATCGCTCTTGAACCTCTTTGACACGTTTCTGCATCGCAGGCTGAGCCACCTTCATTCGACGCATGCTTCGAATTGAGCCTGCGCTCAACGGAAACAGGGCAAATCGAATGACCAGCGTCAGTGCCACAATAGCAAGGCCATAACTCGGCACGATCCCGTAGAAAAAATCCAGGATCGGCAACATCAAATTGTTTGAAAGGAACCCGATACCAAAATCCATGCGCCTATGTGTTTAGAAACGTGTACTCAGATGAAAAGCGAACAACTCACGTGCCAATCCAGGATTGATCCGTATGCCAATCCTACCGTAATCGACGAGTTAAATAGGGGCTGTACCCCAAACAACCCAATTAACGACCTCTTGCAGTCAGCGATATGAACGTCGGGCTAATCAACCTCAGACGTCATGCAGCTCTCTTATGCAGCTCTATCGTGCAACCCCATAAAGGCTTGCTTAGCAGCAGCGACCTAGTAAAGCCTAACAAACTAATGCTCAAATCTGACGCATTTCTGACTCGTTTCTGACTTGTTGGGCCACATTCGCTCGCCCGACCAAATTAAATGAACACACCAACTTATTGAATGAATTCATTCATTGCCGAGCTTGACCATATCAACCCATCGCATTACTCAGGTTTTGGAGGCGTAGTTAGCCTGTCTGGAAAACTATCCCGTCTGGAAAAACTACGATTCCAAAACCTAAAGGAAACCAATACTAGTGACAGGACATGTCTCAAAAGGTAGGTTGGGTAAAGCCCTTCGGGCATGGCTTCGCTAAAGCGCTAGCGTAACCCAACAAAGCCATTGCTGGTGTTGGGTTAACTCCTTCGGAGACGCTACGCGT
>JAYKJC010000241.1:0-13728 GCA_035285885.1 Leptolyngbyaceae cyanobacterium
ATAAACGCATCGGCAATGGACTCCTGAACGATGTAGCGCTTGGCGGCAATGCAGGACTGTCCGTTATTGAGCATCCGCGCGGTGACCGCTGTCGATGCGGCTGCGTCTAAATCAGCACTTTCTAGAACGATGAACGGGTCACTGCCGCCCAGTTCCAGTACGGTTTTCTTCAGAGCTTGTCCTGCATGGGACGCGAGGCTGGCACCTGCGGCTTCACTTCCGGTGAGCGTCGCGGCCATCACCCGGCGATCGCCCACAATGGCGGCAACTTTACTGGCAGGCACCAGCAGCGTCTGAAACGCCCCTTCAGGGAATCCGGCCTGATGCAGAATGTCGGCGATCGCCAAGGCACACTGCGGCACATTCGACGCGTGTTTTAGCAGCCCCACATTTCCTGCCATCAACGCAGGAGCCGCAAAGCGAAACACCTGCCAGAAGGGAAAGTTCCACGGCATCACCGCCAGAATGATGCCCAACGGCTGATAGGCGGCAAAACTGGTTGAGGCATCGGTTTCGGCATAGTCATTCGCCAAAAATTCTTCCGCGTGGTCTGCGTAGAACCGACACACCATCGCACATTTTTTCACCTCGGCGATCGCCCCTTTGAGCGGCTTGCCCATTTCCAGGGTCATGAGCTTGGCCCATTGGTCTGGCGTGTCTTCTAAAATCTGTGCGGCGGCATTTAACCACGCTGCCCGTTGTTCAAAAGATGTGAGCCGATAGGTTTGATAGGTCGTGTGAGCCCGGTCAATTGCTGTGGCGATCGCCTCATCGCTCATGGGCTCAAACGATTTGATTGTCTTTCCTGTTGCGGGATTGATACTTGCAATTCCCATAATTCAACCTCCATTGAGGTGCATCTCTTTCCATGATCCAAAACATTTCAGGCCGTGGTGTAATGATTGAGACCTATATTTTCGAATCGCAATGAAAGTTCGAAAATGTAAGGCTCTTCATTAAGAAATTTAAAGAATAAGAGACTTGAAGGATGGACCCAGTCCTGGTTCAACTATTGATCAACGGCGTTGCCCTTGGCAGCATCATTGCGCTGGCGGCAGTCGGGCTGACCTTAACCTACGGAATTCTGCGATTGCCTAACTTTGCCCACGGAGATTTTCTGACGCTGGGTGCGTATCTGACTCTGGTATTTCGGCTGAGCGGTCTGAATATCTGGCTGTGTATGGTGCTGGGCGCACTAGGCACCATCGTCGTCGCCCTGATGATTGAAGGCGTCGTGTGGAAACCCATGCGCGATCGCCGCGCCACCTCCACCACGCTAATCATCATCTCCATTGGCCTCGCCTTATTTTTGCGAAACGGCATTATCTTACTCTGGGGCGGTGCAAACCAGGATTACGGACTTTCCGTTTCAGCCCCCATCATTATTGGTGATATTCGCATCAAGTTCTACAACCTGCTGGTGTTTGCGTTGGCGATCGCCGCCATTGGCGGACTGCACCTGTTGCTGCGTTACACCAAAATCGGCAAAGCCATGCGTGCCGTAGCCGACAACATCGACCTTGCCCGAGTCTCAGGCATCGACGTAGAACGCATCGTCATCTGGACCTGGGTGATTGCCGCAGGACTGACCGCCCTCGGCGGCGGCATGTATGGCCTGATTACCGCCGTGCGTCCCAACATGGGGTGGTTTTTGGTGATTCCTATGTTCGCGTCGGTGATTCTCGGCGGCATTGGGAACCCATATGGGGCGATCGCCGGAGCCTTCGTCATCGGCATTACCCAAGAAGTCAGCACGTACTGGCTCCCCAGCGAATACAAAATTGCCGTTGCGCTTCTCTTGATGGTCGGCGTCTTATTCGTAAAACCCCAAGGACTCTTTCGCGGAACAATGTAAATGGAGAATAGGGGAGTCGAACCCCTGACCTCCAGAGTGCGATCCTGGCGCTCTACCAACTGAGCTAATTCCCCCCAGCACCCATCCGAAAACTCGTTAACTTTTTCGAATAAGCGCTTAGAGATCAGTATCTTAGCATTTGCACTTTGAGATAAGCGTCAGCCTAGGCAGCGGTTTGTCCAGATGTGTGTCCCTCAAACACTCGCTGGATTCTCTCTATTTCCAGCTCAGTCAAATAGTCCACCGTCCAGTTGGCCTGTCGCTGCATCATGTGAAAGGGATAGGTATTGGCAACTCCGACGACCGACATGCCCGCCCGTTTCGCAGCAGTAATGCCAGCAGGAGTATCTTCTAGCACCAGGCAATCGGACGGGACTAATGTTAGGTCAGGAAAATCTGCATTGAATCGATCGACCGCCAGCAAATATCCGTCTGGATCGGGCTTACTGGTTTGAATGTCATCCGCAGAGACGATCACGGAAAAATCATTCAATAACTTTCCCCGTTCCAGCACAAGCTGAATTTCTTCTCGCAGGGCTCCACTGACGAGGCCAATCTTGAGATGAACCGCTTTAAACTTATATAGAGCGTCTGCCACTCCTGGATATATGGGTAGAGGATCAAGGGTTGCTAATTTATCCAGGTATCGTTTGGACTTGCGCTGAATGAGTGCATCGATGTACTCGTCGGTGACGAGCCGCCCTTGCTGAGTTAGCAGGTCGGTCAGGCAGGCGCGATCGCTCCTCCCCAGACAAATCTCTCGGTAGGCTGAAGAATTGGGACGAATATTCTCCTCAAGCAAAATTTCTTCAATGAGCTGTTGATGAAGAGCTTCATCGTTGATGATGACACCATTGAAGTCAAATAAAACGGCTTTAAGTGTCATTACTCCTGGCCTCACGCGGACTGACATACATGCATTCAGGAATTTGCACGACAAAAAATCAGGCGAAGAAGGATGTACGGTTCCCTGTAGTCAAGAACGTTTTGCGTGCAGATTCCTTACGTTTATGATGACATGCTTGCTAGGTATCAAGCTATGGGGTGGCAAGACGCCATCCATCTAGCAGAAGAGGCTGGGACGAGGAGGCATGTCTGCTTTCTCTAGAGTCTGTTTTAAAAGTTGTTTTTTCGTGCGCAAAGCGCACGAAAAAACAACCCTTTCAGCTAGTTTTAAAGCACGCCCTAGAGTCTGGGGTCATGGGGAGATGCGATCGCCATGTTCTGGGGGATGTGGCATCTCTTCATCACTGCTGACGCGCAGATCTGAAAACCTGAGCTATAAAGTAGCTGATGACGTGTTCCTGATTACGGGCACTCTAAGCAGAAAAGGAAATTAGTAGATAACTGTTTTTTCTCAACAGGCAGTGCATCATCATGTTAAAGCGAGTTCTCAAGCCAGGTGATACTCACCTGATGTCAGCCGACGAAGAGTATTGTCGAATTATTCATGAGCGGCAGTGGAATGCACCCGACATCTTCAACCTGAGTATCGAGCTGTATGACAAAGGTGGGATGCGTATTCGCCGCACGTTTCAAAAAGTTGCCGCTGAAAATGAGGAGACGATTCTCCAAGAAACCATTGGCGGTGGCTGGGAAATCATCTTTCGGCAAGATTACACAGACTGGTCTGTTTGCTGTCAAAAACGCCCACGAACCACGTCCAGCAATATCCGCTACCTCGTGTCTCAGAGCGTCACGAGCGACAATGGATGGCTGAGAAATGTTCTCGTTGGAGTCGTTGGGGTTGGCGTTGTGGCGGTAGTTGCGGCGTTGACGGTTGGACGACGACCGGAGTTGCTAACCGCTGATACAACACCTTCTTCGGACAACGAACAGGTTGATGATGCGACCCCCACAGACGACGAGTTGGCCTTGCCTGAGGAAGATTCAATCGATACAGAAAATTCTGCAAGTGATAACAGTTCGGACAATTCTGATGCGGTATCTGGAACCCTAGAAGAGGATGCGTTGGATGGCGATCGCCCCGATGCTGACGCCCCTCAAACCATTGGAGATGCATTATTTGATGATGATGGGTTGGGCGAAGACGTGACCCCCCGTTCTGACGCTTCGGACGATATAGATAGTGAGGCAGACAGTTCCTCAGACGAGAAGCCGGAGGGGGATGATGTGGTTGCTGTGGCGATCGCCACCGACAGCACCAGCCAGAATCCTGGGAATCCTGGGAGTGATCCGTTTGTGGCGGCTGTGCGAATGGCTCAAGCTGCGGTCATCGAAGGTCAAGTTGCAGATACCCGTTCCGATTGGCTGGAGCTGGCCGATCAGTGGCAAGAAGCGGCTGATTTAATGGCCGCCGTTTCTCGTGATGATGATCGCTATGACATTGCGCAAGATCGGGTCGAGGTCTATGAGAACAATCGAGATATTGCCCGATCAGAGGCTGAAAAAGCGGGCTCTAATTAAGTGGTTTTGAGCCATATCTAGCGCTATAAGCGTTCACAGATTTAGGCGATCGCCTTCTTTCTGGGCACAGGCATTTTAGTTTCCGCCAAGTTTGCCCCCTCCAACATACATTTTTTGAGTTTTGTACGAGCAAAATCGGCTCGTCTTAAATCAGCGTCTGTGAAGTTGGTTTTATAGAGACGTGCCCGATTGAAGAGGGTATCAATCATGGCGGCATCCGTGAAGTTCGCATGGCCCAGAAAAGTATCAATGAGGCTCGAACGAGAGAAATCCGTATGACTTGCGTTGACACCTCGCAGATCGACGCGCTCCAAGTTACAGTCCCGCAAATTGGAATTCTCCAATTTGGCCATCCTCAAATTCGCACCGACCATCACAGCCTCGGTCAAGTCCACTCGAATTAATTCGCTGCCGATAAAGTTTGCTTCTGACAAATCAGCCCGCGACATTTTTGCCCCAATCAAGTTAGATTGCTCCATATTCGTGGCCATCAGTTTGGCTCCAATTAAATTACAGGCAATCAGGCAGGCTCCTTTAAGGGTCGCACCCGAAAGCATGGCACCAATCAAGTTGCATCGAGTCAAATCTGCGCCACTCAGATCCGAACGTCTCAAATCAGACAGCCCCAAATCTGCACGCATCAGCTTAGCTCCTCTGAGATCAAATCCGCGAAGATTGGCACGGCTTAAGTTGGCTTCGGTCAAATCAGGCACGATGTGATAACGAGACCGCCATTCGTTCCAGACTTTGGCACCTTTGTTGAGTAGCGCGAGTTGATCCTGCTGAGCCATAGCTTTATCCGTCCTGACTGAAAAAAGAGAATCGAGAAAAACAAGGAACTTTTGCCCGTGTATTCATCTTTTCTCTCGCCCCGATGAATGTCAGAATCGCCAGTATGAAAGCTCAGTGAATAATTGTTTATTTTTGTAGTAAAAATTACATGAAGTGAGGGTCGCAACTAAGAGACTTTGCGTGGGTCTCGCCCGACAGGCTCCGATTGGTGCATGGAGCCCCTGCATTGCAGGGATTCTATCCGGATTGACGCTTAATGGATTGACGCTTAATGGATTGACGCTTAGAACTTATGCATTTTTGTAGGTGGTGGCAGGCGCAGTCCGTCACCACCTACAAAAATGCGCTAGATAGAAGGACTTGCGTAAGTCCTGACTCTTATTCTGCGTTGCTTTTGTCTTGCTCTTGGCGAAAGGGAAGATCCTCATTAATGCGGTCAATTTCTCGCCGCTCCATCTGGTTAATCTCCTGAATATGCCCCTGAAGAATTTGGCTCAGGCGATTGTCATAAAACCGATGCAGACTGTAGTGGGGACGAGCGGGAAATCCTCTCCGTTTCTTGTGGCGACCTCCTGCGCCGGGGTCAAACCAGAGAATATTGTTGGCGATCGCCCATTCAATCGGTGTGTAATAGCACGCATTAAAATGCAAGCAGTCAAATTCATCTTTTGCACCCCAATATCGGCCATAGAGGCGATCGCCCTTAGTCAGGCAAAACGACATTCCGACCGGGTCTGATGGACTCCCCTCCGCATCGTAGGCCACTACAAAAACCACGCGATGCTTGTAAGTGGTATACAACTTCTCGAAAAAGCTGCGGGTGAGATACTTGCTGCCCCACCAGCCAAATTTGTCGCAGGTGTCGCTGTAAAACTCATACATTTTCGAAAAAAAGGCTTTGGGGATGTCGTCACCGCTAACCACACGCATCTCTAAGCCCGCCTTGGCGATCGCCTTTCTCTCGCGCTTAATATTTCGCCGCTGATTGGCATTAAAGGCTTTCAGGTAATCGTCAAAGTCTTGAAAGCTATCATTTTTCCAGATGAAGCTGTGGTGCAGCCATCCAGAAAATCCAAACTGCATCATCGTCTGTCGCCAGTCTGGGTCCACATAGAGAAAATTACACCCTGAAATATTGTGGCGATCGCAGAAATGATCAATCGCACTCACCATTAATGACGTTAGCGCGTACTCATCTTCGCCTTCGGCAATCATAAAGCGATAGCCTTCCGCAGGCGTAAACGGAGACATGCCCAGCAGCTTAGGGTAGTATTCAACCCCCAGTCGATAAGCCAAATCAGCCCATTGATGATCAAAAACGAATTCACCGTAGCTGTGCCCCTTGATATACAGCGGAGCAGCCGCAACCAGCGTTTTGCCCTTCCAAACCGTCAAGTGACTGGGGAGCCAGCCTGATTTCGCTGTTGTGCTCCCCGACGATTCCATATTTTCCAGCCAGGCCCATTCAAAAAACGGACAAGGTAGAGGCAACGCCAACGCATTCCATTGATCCTCAGGAACCGTTGCAATCTTATTCACCCACTGAATCGAATAATTTGAAGTGACTGATTCTGACATAGACAATCCAGTAGCGATAGTAAAAACTCCAACACTGATTGAACGTGAGTCGATCGACAGCAATCAATTTCCTTCTAGGCTAAAGCATTCTGCCCAAGACGTGAGGTTCATCCTGTACGAATGTCACACCCATGCAACTCTAACGCACCGATGACCGAATCGCATCTCCACTAGATTGCAGCCGTAACCCGTCACTAGCCCAAAAAAATTCGTAAGTCCTATTACTTAAATGAGTGTTCAATACATCGTTCAGCTCTGAGCAGCCCTGTTACACTTCAGACAGGGTGCTCAAACTCGACTCATTGAGAAAAACTAGAGTGAACTTCATCTATGTAAAGATGCTCCAAAAAGTACTGCGCTGCGAATTAGGGAATGGCAACATCAGCTATTTCAGTAATACTCTATTAGTAAATGGGGTTAGGTGACTCCGAAGCCTCCACGCTGTGCTCCTCCTATGAAGCTATCAAAACAACCTTCATTCCGTCGCATAATGCTGCTGCGGATCTTGTTGGTTAGTATTCCAATTTTGCTTGTTGGCATTGCTGTGACGTTTCGGAAAACGCGTACCAGCTTACTGTATTCGGCACGCCAAAACTTGACCGAAAGCTCTGTCAACAAGGCTCTTACGCTACAGTCATCCATTCATGCATTGCAGTTGGGGTTGGTTGCAGCAAGCGAAGCCGTGGCACTGAGAGCAGGTGACATCAGTTCCGCACGGGTTTTCCTGCAAGAACTTGCACAACAGTTACCCTCTGATTCTCATTGTCTAAAGCTTTATTCTCTCAGTGACGACCAGACATCAACATACACCACCGTTGATACCTGCTCACAGACGACACAGCCGTCATTGTCAACCGATGAATTAGTTCTGCAATGGCCACAGAACAGAGAAGTGTTGGACAACAATCGCTTCTACGTTCACACCCTTGATGTCAATCTCGTGCAACCGGAAGACGACTCAGGCGTTGGTAGCGCACTCAATGTCGTCATCCAAACGCCAGTATATGGTCAAGACAATCAACTGCGTGCCGTTTTGCAGGCTCAGGTACAGCTGACTCAGGTAGACAGTGCAGAGCCCGGTTCACTTCTGGGCTATACCATGATTGTCAAAGAAGATGGAACCATTCTTGCGCATCCCTTTCCCAATCAGGTGGGTAAAAAAATCTACACTCAGAGTAATGGTGAACAGCTGAGTCAAATTCTGAGAAACGCATTAGATAATCAGCAAGACGTGCAAAGCCTGTTCACCTTCGCAGGAGATAACCGTGAATGGATCGCAGGGTATAGCTCGATCAATGTTGAAGTGAGTCCTGTTAAAGATGAAACATGGGTGGTTTTTGCCGTTACTCCCCTCAATATCGCACTCCACGGATTACAAGACATTCGGCGGATTCTGCTCATCCTTGCCGGGGTTCTGACTGTTGCTCATCTATTGGCAATGCTGTACACAGCGAGAGATCTGGCTCGTCCGATTGAGCGGTTAGGCCGATATGCGCAGCATATCGAAGAAAATTCGGCGACTCAGCTTCCTAAGAATTTCCGCATTCGAGAAATTGACCAACTGGCAACGGTGTTGGAGAGCATGGTGGGTCGGCTTGAGGAACGAGCCACAGAACTACAGGCCGCCTGGCAAGAAGCACAAACTGCGAATCAGTTAAAGAATGAGTTTCTAGCAAATACCTCCCACGAGTTAAGAACACCGTTGAATGCGATTATTGGATGCATTCGTTTGATCAAAGATGACTTCTGTGACAGCCGCGAAGAAGAACTGGATTTTTTGACGAAGGCGGATGATGCAGCCATTCACCTCTTGAAAATCATTAATGATCTCCTGGATATCGCCAAAATTGAAGCTGGGACATTGTCTCTTTCTCTTGAAGAAGCCGATTTAGGTCCCATTCTTCAAGGCGTTCTGAATTTACAAGCCGTCGCAGCGAATCAAAAGGGATTGTGGGTGTCGGTCGCTGATATTCCCGATGGAATTATCGTGAACGTAGACTCGCCCAAGCTAAAGCAAGTTTTTCTCAACATCATCTACAACGCCATCAAGTTTACGGATGAGGGTGGCATTACGATCAATTTGCGGGTGGAGTATCTCAGCAGCGGGGATAAGCCTTCCGTACACGCGCCATCATCGTCAGCAGTTCCGGCAAACTCCAATGGTTCTAGCGGTTCGAACTCGGCTTTGATTCCCTGGATTATTGTTTCAGTCAAGGATACGGGCATTGGCATTGATCCGGGTCAGCAAGATAAGTTGTTTAAGCCTTTTGTGATGGTCGATGGCAGCACAACGCGCAAGTTTGAGGGAACAGGGTTGGGACTCGCCATATCTCGCAACCTTGTTGAGCTGATGAATGGTGGCATTACGCTCTATAGTGCGGGGAATGGTCAGGGCACTACGGTCGAGATTGCGTTGCCTGTGGTGCAGTTGCCGCATGACCCGTCTGGGGAGTGCCCGTTTATTGAAGGAGATTGCCCGTTTGTTGAGGGCGATCGCCCCGATTCGACATCGACACCTGATGCCAGTTCTGTGACTCTGAATCTAAACTAAATGGGTAATCCGTGGGCGGTCGCAGCACCCCTACTCACAAACCATTAGAGTCACCATCACCATGACCGACAGTTCTCAACCCGCAGCTCGGCCCGAGCGAGAAGCCAGCATCACCCGTCACGAGTTGCCGCTTCCTGATCACTCCCTGCGCTACACCGCAACCGCCGCATGGCAGCAACTCTTTGATCGGGACAAACCTGTCGCTGAGATGTTCTATGTGGCGTATTTGGCAGAAGATGAGGGAGCGTCTCGCCCGATCACGTTTGTGTTTAACGGTGGCCCTGGGGCTGCATCGGCGTATCTTCACATGGGAGCTCTGGGGCCAAAGCGGGTGTATTTTGAAGACAACGGAGCCTTACCAAAGCCTCCGGTTCAAGTGTTGGATAATGTTGACACGTGGCTGAGCTTCACAGACCTGGTGTTTATTGATCCGATTGGAACGGGGTTTAGCCGCAGCATTGATGACGAAAAGCCTCAAGCTTCCCATTCAGCCACCCCCACCCAAGCAGCCCCAGAAAAACCAGAATCGGATCCACCTCGGGAAATCAAGTTCTGGGAAGTCAAGCGTGATTTAAATGCGCTGGGAGAGTTCATCCAGCAGTTTCTATCCCGTCACCATCGATGGCTTTCACCGATTTTCATTGCAGGTGAGAGTTACGGCGGATTTCGTGTGGCTCGGCTAGCTCGCGTTTTACAGCAAGATTTTGGAGTGGGGTTATCTGGTGCAATTTTGATTTCTCCAGCCTTGGAGTTCAGTCTTCTAGGAGGCAGTGACTACAGCCTTACGGCTTGGGCGACCGTGTTTCCGTCCCTTGCGGCGACAGCCGCCTATCATCAGAAGGCTCAATGGGCGGGTGCCGTTGGAGATGTGGATGGGCATCGCAAAGCGGCAGAACAGTTTGCCCGTCGAACCCTGCTTCCTTTACTGGCAATGGGAGGGGCGATCGCCGACGATGAGCGTCAGGAGACCTATGGGGCGATCGCCAACTTTTTGGGGTTACCGCTCGATTTGGTCGAGCGTCATCATGGCCGCATTGACCTGAGGACATTCTCTCGTGAGCTGCTGAGAGACCAGCGGCGTATTGTGGGCGTTTACGATGCCTCTATTACGGCCATTGACCCCTTCCCTAATCGTTTGCAATACGAGGGAAGTGACCCAACTTTGGATGGACTCAATCGGCTGTTTACAGGGGCGATCAACAGTCACCTCCGCGATACGTTAGGCGTTGATACCTCGCTGACCTATCATCTTCTAAATTTTGAAGTTTTCAAGGCTTGGAAATATCTGCTCGAAGGAGAGTGGAAACAGGGATATGTGGGGTCGGTCGATGACCTGCGTGTCGGCATGACGCTGAATCCATACATGAAGGTGTACGTCGTTCATGGCATTTATGATTTAGTCACCCCCTATTTCGCGTCGAATCATTTAGCTGATCTTATGAAGCTCGACCCTGACATTCGCCCCAACCTGATCACTCAGCACTTTGAAGGCGGGCACATGTTCTACACCTGGGAGAAATCTCGAAAGCAGTGGTTGTCTGACATGCAAGACTTTTACAGAACGGCGATCGCCTGATCACATTTTTCTAACGTCGCCTGCATGAATCGCCGGAAGCTGACAGGAAGCGTTACACAGCGCGCTATGCGCATTGGTTCAATACGGTAGTGTGGGGCGCACCGTGCCCCACGCTACCGTTTACGTACTGAATGCGGTTGCACACCACTATATGTTAAGAGCATCTTAGATTCTCAGGAAACCTTGGATCATGGCCTGAAGATTGAAGAAGGCGATCGCCATTGCTTTACAGCAATACGCACTTAGGTTAGGACATTGGAAGAGAGTGTATCCCTCGCTGCGTACGTATTTAGCGAGACCTTCGTCCGATCCCCCTAAATCCCCCTTGAAAAGGGGGACTTCGAGCCAGCAACTTTGTGAGCCCCCCTTTTTCTACGCCGAAGGCGCATACCCGAAGGGTCTTAGGGGGCAGCAACAGCGGGGGATCACACTGCCTCGATAAACACATACCCCGCTGCGCGGGGGATACACTCTTGAACCTAAGCCCGTAGGGCTATACAGGGTTTGTCTGCCTTCGTTAGACCTATCACTCATCTCATCAGGCGCTTGTGATTTTCCAGCCCGACACCATTCTTCAAGACCGTTACAAGGTTCTGGCTCTTCTTGGGAAAGGGGGGTTTAGCGAGACCTATACGGTCGATGATCGGGGCACCACCAAGGTGCTGAAAGTTCTGCTGGAACAGTACCCCAAGGCGGTTCATCTCTTTCAGCGAGAAGCCAAGGTTCTGAGTGAACTGAGCCATCCGGGAATTCCCTCTGTGGATGAAGAGGGCTATTTCACCATCGACCATGCGTCTTCGAATCAGCCGTTGCATTGTTTGGTGATGGAGTTGATTCCCGGCGTGGATCTGCGAAAGTGGTTGGGCGATCGCCACCAGCAGCCCGTCAGCAATGAGCAGGCTATCGACTGGCTTCAGCAGATTACAACGATTCTGGGCACTATCCATCAATACAATTGCTTTCACCGCGACATCAAGCCGTCCAACATCATGTTGCGTCCCAACGGACAGCTAGCTCTGATTGACTTTGGGGCGGTGCGTGAAGTGACAGAGACGTATCTACAAAAGTGCGCCGACGACATCACCCGGACTCATGTCTATTCCCGAGGCTACACCCCCATTGAGCAGATGCAGGGACGAGCGGTTCCCGAGTCTGATTTTTTCGCGTTGGGACGTACCTTTGTGCATCTTATGACGGGCGAGAATCCGCTCGAATTCTCGACTCATGCTCATACCGGGCAACTGCTCTGGCGAGACCATGCGCCTCAAATTTCCCCTGCCCTCGCCGACCTTATCGATTGCCTGATGGCTCCCTTCCCCGGACAGCGCCCCAAAACGACCGATGACATTCAAATAGCTCTGACAGAAATCCAGGCGAATCCCGCTCTCGACGGTCAAACCGAGGGCACCGTCCTATCCCAGCTCTTGACCCAGAACAAGATAATGGCACCCACCCCCAGCGAAGCCATTCAGATGATTGGAACGCTGCCGCTAGAAGACAGTCGCTTTCCAACCGATGAAACAGTGCCGCCGAGCGATTGGTCTGTTGCAGAGTTACCAGCGGGTTCGTCCAAGACGCTTCCCTATGCCCCATCGGCGATCGCCCGATGGTTGCAGCCTCTTCAGCGCTTTGCAGGATGGCCGCTCGTTCTGGCCTGTAGCGTATTAGCCACCGGAGGCATCGCGGGACTCCGCACCTCTGGCGTTTTGCAACCCGTAGAACTTTCGGCCTTCGATCTCCTCCTCACTGCCCGCCCAACCGAGGAACCCGACGATCGCATCCTGATGATCACCGTCGATGAGGATGACCTTCGATTTCAATCGGAAGCGGGCATGGTGCGACAGGGGTCACTCGCAGACGAGGCGCTGGTTCAACTGTTAGACCTGATTACTCCCCATGAGCCCCGAGTAATCGGACTCGACATTTACCGAGAAGCCACCGCGATAGGCAATGCCGCTTCAGAGAATCCCACTTCAGAAAGTCCCGCCTCAGAAAATCCCGCTTCAGAAAGTCCCGCACCAGAGAATGCCGCTTCAGAAAGTCCCGCACCAGAGAATGCCGCTGCCTCAGAAGACTCGACTGTGACCAATGTGTCCTCTGTATCCTCAAATCTAGCCTCGCAAGAATATCTCAAAAACTACAGCAACCTGATTGTTGTGTGTGCTGTGGGAGGGGGCGATCGCAACTATTCCGCTATTGCCCCCCCCTCTAGCGTTCCGCTTGAACAGGTTGGCTTTAGCGATGTTCCCCTTGATCCCGATAACCGCATTCGACGGCAGATCATTGGCATGACCCCCGCCGATCACTGCCCCACCTCGGTGTCTCTGAGCTTTCAACTGGCGACGCAATATTTAGCCGAAGAATCCGTGATGACCGATGACGGAGTGCTGATTGTGGGCGATCGCCCCATTCCTTCCCTGGCGAACCACACCGGAGGCTACCACCAAGACGGGTTAGGGGGCTATGAAGTAGTGCTCAACTATCGCCAAACGGACAGCATCGCTGAAACCATCAGCCTGCAAGAACTTCTGAGTGGAGAGCGAACGGATGAGTTGGCAGACCTGGTGGGCGATCGCATCGTTCTCATCGGCACCACGGCCCAGAGCTTTGGCGACTATCACACCACTCCCCTGGGAGAAATGGCAGGCGTCCGCATTCAGGCACACATGGCCAGTCAACTGGTGAGTGCCGTGCTGGATCAGCGCCCCCTCATTTGGGCGTGGCCGATGTGGGGTGATGTGCTGTGGGTGCTGGGCTGGAGTGGGCTGAGTGGCGCGATTGCCTGGTGGGGGCGATCGCGCTACCGAGTAATCGGCCTGACTCTCGGACTCGCAGGAGTCGTCATTGGCGTGTCCTACGGGCTACTGCTCATCGGCGGATGGATGCCGCTCGTTCCTTCGTTGATGGCGATTGGCCTGACCAGTCTGGGGGGGCGATCGCTCAAATCTG
>JAYKJC010000242.1:0-8563 GCA_035285885.1 Leptolyngbyaceae cyanobacterium
CACACAGTCAGCGGTTTACTCGCTGCATCGATAAAACACTTCGCCATCTGCGTCCACTCGTCCGCATCGTTTCGCCAAATCTTTTTCGTTGACCAGCTGCCCGAATTCCCAGCATCCTTTTCCGGCCAAATCACACGCGGCATCAAAGGAAATCATGCCTTTCGCATACAATGACACGGCGAGTTGCTTGGTGAGTTCGGCTTGAATGTTGTGGGCTGGAATGTGGAGCTGATTGACAACCGAATCAGGAATCGTTAGTTGTAGACTCATGTCACTCGTGATATACGTGCTTGATAAACTCTAGGCTTCCCAGGCTAGCAAGAATCTTATAGGGTTTGGGTGAAGCTGCAATGGTCTGTAAACAAGATTGCAGAACTCCACTTTGCCTGTTCTGCCGTTAGAACCGTCGATGGGGCGATCGCCCCACCCACGACAAAACTCCTGCGGTCACCACCATACCGATGGCAAACGCAAATACCAGCGCTACACCAAAGGGCATTTGAATGGATTGGAGTCCGAGAAATTTCAGAACAATGAGTTGGGCATCTCCATTTTCATCCGTCACAAATGCGTTTTGCACAGACAGAATGGCGATCGCCACGCTCCATCCGGCAAAGATAAGGGCAATGAAAAAGGGTGCAATGGATCTCAGCATAAGAAACCAGGTGTTTAGCCATCAGAGAGCTAATGTATTGTTTATCCTCCAGGGCGAACATTTATCCTCTAGGGTGAACAACGGAATAGCTCATTGATGCGGCTATCTTGATCTTACAACGCACACGCTTCAGCGATACAGGAAACCAAAATTGCTTTGATAGCAGCCCCTTCGATATACTCCTCCGTCTCGTTAAACTCCGGCGTTGTGGAGGGATAAACGCCCACAAAATCCGTAGACGGGGTGTCTCCCCGCCACACCCTAAAGGAAAGGTTGACCGCAGGAGGATTCTCAAAGCGCACATACTCACGCCCTTCGTTGGCCCAACTGTAGGACAGAGTTGCGTTGCCGTACGCTTCTTCGGCAGCTTGAATCGGCGAGGAAACCCCGATCCCCTCGGCGGTTTGATACTCTTCGTTTTTGGTCATCACCCCCTGGACGATACTGTCATCAGAGAAAGTGTCTCCAGCAAAGTAAAGAATGTGAAACAACTCCTCGCCGTTTTGACGAACGGTGACGGCATCAAAATCAACCATAAAGGGCGATTCGACGACATATTCAGTGTCAGGCGGTAAGGCTTGTTTGAGTTCTGCAAATGTCATTCCCAGTTGAGCCAGCCCTAGCCCATTTTCAGAAATCAAACGGCGTTCATCAACGATACTGCCTGATCCCGCGTCATCAGGGGAGGTATCCGTCGGTGAGTCTGTCGATGGAAGAGGGTCGGCCTCAGTAATTTCTGGCTGATTTTGAGAGGCAGCATCTTCTGAAGATTTCATACTGCAGCCAGAAAGAACAACCAGCGCCAAAACAAGACCACAGGCAAAAGACGAGTTCATACGTTAATTCAGATGAGAGGGTGAATCGATACAAATATCCCTAAATCTTAAGGACTCCCCCCTTTTTAACGCATCTGGTTCTCAACATCATTTATGGGGAGATTTCTTCATCCGAAATTGTAAGGGCGAGCTGATAGATTCGTCGGCGGGGGAGTGCCGTTTGTTGCGACAGTTCTCGACTGGCACGGGAACGGGAAAGCCCCTGGCTCAATAGATACGTGAGTTCATCCCGGAGTGCGTCATCGGTCAGCTCCAGGGTTTGAGGAGAGGCTCCTGCCAACACTAAGGTGTATTCTCCCATTGGGTTTTGAGTGTCATAGTGGGCGATCGCCCCTTCAACCGTGCCCCGCCACACTTCTTCGTACCGTTTCGTCAACTCGCGCCCTAGAACAATGAGGCGATCGCCCCCAAACACCGCAGCAAAATCGTTCAGCGTTTGCACCAGCCGATGAGGAGCTTCGTAGAAAATTAGCGTGCGCATCTCAGCTTTTAGAAGCTCCAGGCGATCGCGCCGTTCTTTTCCTTTCGTCGGCAGAAACCCTTCAAACACAAACTGCGCCGTTGGCAGTCCCGAAACACTTAGGGCCGTGATCGCAGCCGTTGCCCCCGGAATCGGGATCACAGCAATCTCGGCCTCAATGCAGGCTTTGACCAATTCATACCCCGGATCAGACACCCCCGGCATCCCCGCATCCGACACCAGCGCGATAGTCTGTCCCTGACTCAGGCGATGAATCAGATCAGGAATACGGCTCAGGCGATTGTGGTCGTGATAGCTGATTTGCGGTGTCGAAATCTCGAAATGATTGAGCAGCTTGGCGGTATGGCGCGTGTCCTCCGCTGCAATGAGCGAGGCTTGCTTGAGGGTGGCGATCGCCCGGAATGTCATATCGTCTAGGTTACCGATGGGGGTGGCGACCACATAGAGCACACCCGGATGCAGAGAGTTATCGTCCATACCGACAGGTCTGTCTGACTCGAATTGTTGATTAGGATTGCATTGATTTTTGCGTAAATTCTGACATTCTGCCCACATTTATAGCGACTTGTAATCGCGTTAAGCCCAAAAATAGCGACGTGGGGCGCATTGCGCCCCACGTCGCTCTGCGTAACCAAAGCGCATGGCGCTATCCATAAAATCTGGGCACCATCGCCTGATTCAGAATCCCATGAACGTCAGCATCCTTATTAAAGATAGGATTTACGCAAGTCCTCCATATCTAGCGCATTTTTGTAGCTGGTAGCGAGCTACATCCCCTCTTTTTTTCTTTCGTTATGGATTTGAGAACTTTACCAAGTCGTATATGACAGGAATTACGGAGGGAGGGGTTCCGTTTCAGTGAAAAATTTATCTGTTTGTAAAGCGATCTCAAACACAGACATCGCTTATGTTCGTTTTGACGTGAAATTGGCAAGAATAAATAGGGAGTTACGTAACTTTACTCAGATATTTCTTAATCTTATTTTTCACAGAATACTTATGGGACTTTGCGAGACAATTCAGAACAAAGATGTGCGCACGAGTATCGCAAAAGACTGTGCCGGACTGATTGATGACCAGGTGGCCGCCAAATCCGGCATGGGCGGGTTGGCACTTAAAGCGACCTATGGCATGGTCAAAGGTGTCGGGAAAGAGTATATTCCCGGAGCCATCGGGCGATTACTGCCCGATACGTTTGCGGCGCTTGACCCCATCTGGACCGAAGGAGTGCAGTCAGGCGATCCGGTCGATTACCTCTCACAGCATCGGTCACGCGCAGCAGATATGATTCTCAGCGTGACGGACACCCGAATTGAGAAATCGAACAACAAGATTGTGCGCTCGGCCTACAACAAGCTGCGTAAGTCAGTGAAGAACGACGTTGAAGCTTCGGTACCAGAGCTGGCCAAGATTATTCATACCTATGCCTAGCCTTGAACACTAGGAGCAGAGCATGAAGAAAATACACGATTGAGTGGAGTGGTGACTTGCTGCGGCACTCCATTCAATCGTGGGTTCAACAGTAGGCTCAAAAGTGGGCTCAAGTCCTGCACGATTCAATCCTTTGATCAGCCCTTTGCACGGAGACAGGATGGCGACCCTCGACGCAGTGCTCATTCCAGGCGGCGGACTTTTACCCTCAGGAACCCCTGTCCCCTGGGTAAAAGCACGACTCGATCGGGCGATCGCCCTCCATCCCCAGCCGACCTACTTCATTCCGCTGAGTGCAGGCACCCCCCACAAGCCTCCACCACTTGATCACCATCAATTTCCGATTTTAGAATCGGTCGCTGCCGCTGAATACCTGGTGAGCCAGGGCATCGCTGCGCCCCGAGTGTTGCCCGAAACCGTTTCCTTAGACACCATCGGCAATGCGTATTTTGCTCGATTGCAGCACACAGACCCCTTAAAGCTCCGACGGCTACACATCATCACCTCCGCCTTTCATCTCCCTCGCGTAGAAGCAGTTTTCAACTGGGTGTTTGACCTTTCCAGTCATCCGATGGATGCCTATACTCTCACCTTCGAAGCGGTTCCGAATGTTGGAATTTCTGACGGGGCGCTGCTGGCTCGATATCAAAAAGAACAGACATCTCTCAAGAAAGTGATGGAGTTGCGATCGCACCTGACCTCACTCGTTCAACTTCATCAATGGCTGTATTCGTCCCATGAGGCATATGCGATCGCTCGACACCCCGCTCGACTCACAGACTCAGCCCTTGCAACCTATTGATTTTTTGGCGTTATTGTTTTCGAGGTTTCTGACCTGTGAACAGGGTTTCGGCACTGTTCTGCTTGAGAAACTGAGTAACAGCATCGTGTTCTTGTTGGGCGGTATAGGCCCGATAAGTCATCACAGCCCCTCCCGACAGCAACGTGGCGATCGCCGGAGCCACGACCGGAATCCACGCCTGCTGCGCGAACATGAAAAAGGCCGTCCCTGAAATTGCCAGCACGAGGGAGATACCGCTAATGGCGAGAGGTATCGGGTGTCGCACAAACAGGGCAACGGTGCCCCCCGCTATAGAACAGAGGATGATGTAGGCAATTTCGCCCCATTCTGGCAGAAACCAGATGAGCGATCGCTCCTCAAAGGCAATATCCAACAAGTGGCTGACCATCTGAGCATGAATCATCACCCCAGACATTTCCACATCCTCACTGCGTCCGGCACTGTAGGGGGTGGGGAAAAAGTCACGGCTGCTCGGAGCCACCGTTCCAATTAGAATGGCCCGGTCTTCGACTAAGTCCGGCTCAAAATTTCCGTTCAGAATGTCCACAAAGGACAGCACAGGAACAGCGTTATTTTCGGCACGATAGTCGAGAAGAATTTGATACCCCTCCGTGTCTTCCCGCTGATATCCACCTGCATGGGGAATGAGTCTGGGCATCGGCACCTCGCCCAGTTGGAGTTCTTGCGGATTGTCTGGGTTATTTTGCAAATAGATCTCAAACGGAGCCAGATACGTGCGGGCCACCTGTAGGGCAAACGAGTGATACGGCGTATTGTCCGACGCCCGACCAAACAACAGGTTGCGTCGCAACACCCCGTCCGCATCAATCGGAAAATCATTAAATCCAATTTGCTCAGGGGGCACACCAGGGGGCGCATCAATGCCGCGATCGCCCCTGTCTTCAAGCTTGGTAATGGCGATGATGTTGGGCGCATCAATTGCTTCTAGAAAGGCGTCTCGTCCGGGATCTTGCGGCAGTTCTCGGTAGAGGTCAATGCCAATCACCCTGGGATTATACTGCTGAAGATTTTGAATGACCGTCGCCAGGGATTCATCCGAGGGCGTAGGCCGCTGAAGTTCTCGCAAATTATCTTCCGTGATGCCGACAACCAACAGCCGAGAATCCGTCGGCTCACCTGGCGAAAGTTGAACGATGCGGTCATAGGCAACTAACTCAAACCGCTGAAGCCAGCCGAGTTGACGAATGCCTAACACAGTGCCAGAGACAGCAACAGTGGCGATCGCCACCGCTTTTGCCCCACGAATCACCCGTTGTTTGAGGATGTCTCGTGGGGACACCCCTGGACGCTGATGAGACGGGTCTTCAATCCCCAGGGTGTCATACAGTTGCGACTCTGGAATGCTCGTCATATCAGTGGGGAGATTTGACAGCTTATCCAGGGCTTGCAACACTTCGTCAGCCGATTGATACCGATTGCTAAAGTGAAAGCGAACCATCCGATCGAGAATCAGCGAGAATCCAATGCTGACTGAAGCGCGATCGCGCCAGATGATTTCACCCGTGGCCAAATCTTCTTGCATCTGATAGGGCTGAAGCCCTGTCAAGGCTTGAATTGAGGTGACTCCAAGCGCATAAATATCGCTGCAATAGCGGGGCTTTCCGCCCAATTGCTCAGACGGGGTGTAGCCTTCTGTGCCAATCCCAACCGTCAGCTTTGTTTGTTCATTCGTGCTAACAATCTGGGTCTGAATTTCTTTAACTGCGCCAAAGTCAATTAAGACGAATTTGCCATCTGATTTGCGACGAATCAGATTTTCTGGCTTGACATCGCGATGAATCACCCGCTGGGAGTGAACAAATTCTAGAATGCCCAGCACATCTCGCAGCAATTCAATGACCTGCTCCTCAGCCATCTGACGAATCTGATCGAGTTCGTCACACAATGCGGTGCCATCCACAAATTCTTGAACAAAGTAAAACTCAAAGTTTTCTTCAAACGAGTCGTAGAAGGTCGGAATTTGGTCGTGTTGTCCCAGGCGTTGAAGTACATCGACTTCCGTATTAAAGAGGCGACGTGCCACCTGAAGAAACTTAGGGTCTTGGCTGGCGGGTTTAAATTGCTTAACAACGCAGGGCGAAATTTCAGGTCGCTGAGTATCATTCGCCAGATAGGTTTGCCCAAATCCGCCTGCCCCTAAAACTCGAATAATCTGATAACGTCCATGAAGTACAGTGGTTTCCATTGCCAAGCCAGTCAGACGGTTGCGCAATTCGATTGTGACATACCATTCTAACCGTCGGTAGTCTTTTACAGCGTTATGCGCGTTGTCGCTCTGCGATGTTTCAACACAAAAAGTAATCCTGTGGTGATGCTGGCACTGATGGCGAGACCGAGCCAAATATAAGATCCGTTGGCAGCATGGTCGAGCGCCCACCCTCCGATGGCAGGGCCAATCAAAAATCCAATGGCCCAGCATTCAGAATCAAGCGAGAAGTAGATGCCTCGTAAGTGAACCGGAGCAATATCGCTGACAATGGCTGTCGCCGCTGGAGCGTAGAGAATTTCGGCGATCGCAATCACGGCAAAGGCTCCAATGGCAACAAAAACGGCATTCATGGGAACAACACCCGTGAGCCACACGAGGATAAATCCGCTGGCCCACAGCCCTAACGCGCCCAACAACACGACGACGTAATTGATGCTCTGGATGGCGCGGGTAATAGGCAGTTGGAAAATGATTTTGAGGGCTGCATGCCACACAAAAAAGTAGCTGATCCACTGTTCAGAAAAGCCTGTGGCGGTGTTGCCAGCGGGAACGAAGTTAGACAAGTAGAGCGGCAGAGTGCTGCTGAGCTGAGCGACGTAGGTAGTAAAGAAAAGGTTGGCGGCGAGATAGGGAATGAAGGTGCGATCGCCCAACACCGACTGCCACTGGCGCAACACCGAACGCCAGTCTGATGACGTGAGTCGAGCTTCTGCCAGTTCCGGAGAAAGGGTTTCGGCGATCGCCCACGCAATGATTACCCCAAACAGCAGGTAGGCAATTCCCTTGCAGACAAACAGCACGCGAAAATCACCGGAGAGGGCAATATACTGTCCTGCCAAGAAGGCTCCCAGTCCGAGCCCCAGATTATCGGCGAGCCGAGTCAGGGCAAAGGCTTCGGTTCGCTGGTGCGCGGATGTGAGGTCGGTGATTAGGGTCAGGGTGGCAGGCCAGTAGAAGCTAATTCCCAGTCCTAGTAGAACGTTCCCGAGAATGAGCAATGGTAACGTTGTGGCGATCGCCAGGACGAAACAGGCGATCGCCGACAGAACAGACGACACAATCAGCGTGCCCCGACGACCGATTCCAGGCGTTTCTACACTGTTTCCTGCGAAAAAGCGACCAATCGTTCCGGCAATACCGCTACACCCCAGCGCCAACCCGACCTGAGTTGCCGAGAAGCCCAGCTGATTGACAAAGTAAATTGAGGCATAAACCAGGGTAAACCCCTGCCCAATGAAGATAAACAGCTGCCCTGCCGATAACAACCAGACTTCGGGGATCAGATCAGGAACCCAGGACAACAGAGCATGGGTCGGTTCAAAGTCTCCCTCATGTGGGCCATGCTGTCTCATATGTATCCAAAAATAAGTATCCAAGAACGCTTGCCCTGATACTCTAACGCTTTGCCTCATCCGGTGAAGGGGGCAGTTTTTTTATCCAGGTCAATGTTCTCTGGTCTGGACACGTTAACGTCATCCGCTCAGGGCTACTTTAGAGGGAATTCCACCCAGGTGAAGGTCGATAAATTGGATGATGGTGTCCAAGCCTTCTTGCGTCTTAAGGTTGCTGAACACAAACGGGCGATCGCCCCTCATCTTCTTCGCATCGCGCTCCATGACTGCCAAGTCAGCTCCCACATATGGCGCAAGGTCAATTTTATTAATCACCAGTAGATCCGACCGGGTAATGCCGGGACCACCTTTGCGGGGAATCTTATCTCCAGCCGACACATCAATCACGTAAATCGTCAAATCGACGAGTTCAGGGCTAAAGGTCGCAGCGAGATTGTCGCCGCCGCTTTCCACAAAAATGACATCCAGAGGATTGAATGTGGCTTCTAAATCTTCAATCGCCACTAAGTTAATCGAGGCATCTTCACGAATGGCCGTATGGGGGCACCCCCCCGTTTCGACCCCGCGAATTCGATCCTGAGCCAGGGCATTATGACGAACGAGAAACTGGGCATCTTCCTGGGTGTAAATGTCATTGGTGACGACAGCGATACTGAGGCGATCGCGCAGTGACTTACACAGAGCTTCGACGAGTGCCGTTTTCCCAGACCCCACTGGCCCTGCAACCCCAATTCGAAATGTCTGCATTGCTGATTCTTCCCCTTGAGAACTGAATG
>JAYKJC010000243.1:0-2639 GCA_035285885.1 Leptolyngbyaceae cyanobacterium
GACATTACAAAGTTTATGTTACGTCGTGGACGTGCCGCAGCATTTGCGGATACTGGTCTTGGCAAGACCAGAATGCAATTAGCCTGCGCTGATATGGTACATCGCGAAACGAGCGGCAATGTGCTAATACTCGCGCCGCTAGCGGTTGCTGAGCAGACAGTCGAAGAAGGTATGGAGATTGGCGTTAATGTCAATCATGCGCGAGAATCGAGCGATATTAAACGCGGCATCAATATCACCAACTATGACCGATTACATAAATTCGATGATGCTGAATTCGACTGCGTGATACTCGATGAGTCGAGCATTATTAAAAATCACACGGCCAAAACGCTGCAAGCATTGATGGATAGATTTGCATCGACGCCATTTAAATTCTGCTTTACGGCAACGCCAGCACCGAACGATTACACCGAGCTAGGCAACCACGCCGAATTTCTAGGCATCTGCACTCGCGCCGAGATGCTCGCTGAGTATTTCGTACACGATGGCGGCGAAACGCAAACCTGGCGACTCAAAGGCCATGCAAAAGATGTATTCTGGCGCTGGATGGCATCCTGGGGCGCGATGGTGAGATCGCCGGCAGACCTTGGCTATGACGATAGTCTCTATCAACTGCCACAATTAAGAGTGCATCAACATACAGTTGAAACTGAACTAGGGCTAAATCAGATTTTTGCCATGGAAGCGCAAACACTCATGGAACGCCGTCAAGCCCGCAAAAACTCAATGATGGATAGAGTAAAAGCCTGCGCCAATGTTGCCAATGCCGATCAAGATCGATGGGTTGTTTGGTGTGATCTGAATGCTGAAGGCGACGCGCTAACCAATGCCATTGATGGCGCGGTGCAAATATCTGGCAGTGACAGCACGGAATTAAAAGAACAACGGCTGCACGACTTCGCGCATGGCAAAATTCGAGTGCTGGTTAGCAAACCATCTATCTGTGGCTTTGGGCTAAATTGGCAACACTGCAAGAATATGGCATTTGTTGGCGTTACCGATAGCTTTGAAGCGTACTATCAGGCAGTCAGAAGATGCTGGCGATTTGGTCAAAAGCGACCGGTTGATATTCATATTTTCGCCAGCGAGCAAGAAGGCGCAGTGGTCGCCAATCTCAAACGCAAGGAACGCGATGCCAAAATCATGGCCGATGCCATGGCAGCCGAAACGCTAGACGCGATGCGTGAAAATATACTGGGTAGCTGCAAGCAAACCAACAGCTATAACGCAAACAGAAAAATTATCATTCCAAACTTTCTGGAGGCAGCATGAACTGTATTGATCAATCAATTAGCGCCGATTATGCGCTATACAACGGCGACTGTGTTGAAGTATTAAAAGGTATCCCTGATAACAGCATCCATTACTCGATATTCAGTCCACCATTTAGCTCGCTCTACACCTATAGCAATAGCCCGCGCGATATGGGTAATTGCAAGACGCACGATGAATTTTTCTATCATTTCGGATTTCTCATTGATGAGTTAATCCGTGTCATGCAACCGGGGCGCAATGTGTCATTTCATTGTATGTTGCTGCCGACAAGTAAAGAACGTCACGGTCACATTGGGCTATACGATTTTCGCGGTGATCTGATCCGCGCATTTCAGCAGCGTGGGTTCATATTCGCAAGCGAAGTGGTGATTTGGAAGGATCCGGTCACTGCCATGCAGCGCACCAAGGCTTTAGGTTTGCTGCATAAGTCGGTGCGGGAAAACGCATCGATGTGTAGACAAGGCATTCCTGATTATCTAGTCACCATGCGCAAACCCGGCGATGTTGTCGAGCGCGTCAAGCACGATGCCAGTGAGTATCCGGTCAGTAAATGGCAGCAGGTTGCATCGCCAGTCTGGATGGATATTAACCCATCTGACACGCTGCAATATCAATCTGCTCGGGAGCATAACGACGAGCGGCATATCTGCCCTCTGCAATTACAAGTTATCGAACGCGGCATCGACTTATGGACTAATCCGAATGATGTCGTGCTATCGCCATTTGCTGGCATTGGCAGTGAAGGCTATGTCGCGCTGCAAATGAATCGGCGTTTTATCGGCGTCGAGCTGAAGCAAAGCTACTACAAACAAGCGGCGTTAAATTTGGCAAACGCCAAAAAACAAACTAACGATTTATTTGGGTATGAAGCGGCATGAATACTAAACACTGCATAATATGCGGAAAAGAAATGCGCAAAAACCGTGGCGAATCTGCATCCTATTTCCATGATAAAAAATGCTGCTCGGTTAAATGCAGAGGCATCTATCGTCGGCGTGTCGATGACGAGGGTTGGTATTTGGGCAGTGATCGGTTGATACCGGCGCTGGAGTTTTTTGCAAGGTTTAACTTTAGGTAAATCATGAAAACATGCGCCATTTGCAACATCGAACTGATTAAACGAAAAACAGAATCGTTTACTCAATTTGATGTTAGACAAACATGCAGCGACCAATGCCGAAAGAAATACATTAGGCTAAATAAATCGATGCGATGTAAAAGCACTCGTCAATCCGATCTCGATTGGTGGCCTAATTTTGAAAAATACAAACCTGCATTGGCGTTTTTTGCAACATTCAACTTTAGGACTCATTAATGAAACGAGACGACGTAAAAAAATCAATTGCACGCTATTTGATGAA
>JAYKJC010000244.1:0-6087 GCA_035285885.1 Leptolyngbyaceae cyanobacterium
CTCCAACGCTTAAGCATCAACTTTAGAACTTCCGTCTCTATCTCACAACCGTTGCGACGGAGCGTAATTCTGACCCCCTTGCAAAAATCAGCGAACGACACGTACAAGGGCTCAAAATTTCTTTTAGGGCGATACGCGCTACGCGCAGGCAAGCCAACGCCCAGCAGAAATTCACCATCAAAACCAACATCATCGATTCTCCTCAGCCATTCTCATTATTGAAAGACTTCGCGCCCTATCGGCGCTCACTTGTATCGGTTCAGGGGGCAAAAGGGTCGCTTGCGGCGACCCGTTTGCCCCCTGAACTTCCATAATGAGAATTGCTGGATTTTCCTGCTGTGCCTCTGTGCAAGGCTTTTCTAGAATCACCTATATCTATAGCGATATACGTGTTGGTTATGTAGAGTTGTGTGGGGCGGTGCGTATTTGTTTGACGTTTTCCTTGTTCCCAGTGTCCCGTTGGGAAGGCCCGCGAGAGCCTCTGGCTCCCGTTCAAGTTGGAGCCGGAGACTCCCGCATCGATTCCCTGCCAGAGTCAGGGAACCAGAATTAGAGAACGCGAAACCCATAAGGCGCTGCGCACCCCACATAACTGTACTTACGCTGTTTTTACAAGAGGTGTCTGCTGCGTGAGCCAGCTCCAGCGACTTGTCATTGCTCCAAGCCAATTTGAGAATCAGCACATCACCCTCACATCAGCGCAGCAGCATTATCTCTGGCGGGTGCTGCGGCTTCAGGAGGGCGATCGCTTCATTGCTGTGGATGGAACAGGGCGGTGGCTGCTGAGCGAACTCACCTCATCACCGGATCAGGCGAGGGTTCTAGATGAGCTGGATGGCGGCACAGAGTTGCCTATTGCCATGACCCTGATGATTGCCATGCCCAAACAGGGGATGGACGATATTGTGCGGTGCTGCACTGAGCTTGGGGTCACGACGATTCAGCCTGTGGTGAGCGATCGCACGATTCTAAAACCGAGTCCTCAAAAGGTTCAGCGATGGCAGCGCATTGCAGAGGAGGCGGCTGAACAATCTGAGCGACGAGTTGTGCCTCAGGTGATAGCTCCCGGTGCCTTCTCTACAATCATCACCCAGTGGGCGATCGCCACTCCCCATCCCATCGAATCACCCGTCGAGCATACTTTTGAAAATACTTTTACGGGTGAAAGGAGCACCCGTAAAGGATATGTCTGTGTAGCTCGCCAAGATGCACCCCATCTTCTGCACGTGCTGACTCAACTTACCGTGACGCCATCGACTGAGGTGCAGAACATCATTCTTGCCGTTGGCCCAGAAGGAGGGTGGACGCCTGAGGAAATTGAAATGGCGATCGCCCATGGCTTTCAGGCGGTTTCGTTGGGGCAGCGCATTTTGCGAGCGGTGACGGCTCCGATGGTGGCCCTATCTCTGGTGGCATCTGTGATGGAGTGCGTTGGTTTGCCTGCGCGTAGCGCGTAGCGCCCCCCATGCTCCTGATGGGTGTGTTGCCAGACCGTAAAGAAATAAGCGAGACCTGTAATGAGACATTTTTAGATTGGCTGGGCACTGTCTAAAATGGGGTCATTCTAAAATGGGGTCATTCTTGAGTCAGCGATGAGTCTGGAGATACCGTTCCCTTCTCTTCTGTTATCTGCCCCTCATTTTTCACCATGATTGAATCGGTTGCTGCCGCCATCGAGCGGAAAGACTACAAAACTGCGGCTCGTTTACTCAAGCCATTGCTGACGGAAAAGCCCAAAGATCCGTGGGTTCAGCTTTACTATGGGCAGCTTCAAGAGTTTTCTGGGAAGAATGAAGCCGCAGAGAAAGTCTATTTGCGGCTGCTCAAAGGGGCAGAAAATCCGAAAGTTGCGCTTCAGGCGCGTCGGGGCATTGATCGCATTACGGCTCTAATGAAGGAAAAGCGGCAGGAAGCGATCGCCAAAGCCCAAGAAGACCCCACCAATGCAGGGACAGGATTTTTGGTACTCGAAGCCGTCATCGGAGACCAGCGGGCGATCGCCGCGAAACGCCTTGCCAAAATTCTCAACCTGGACGTGTATTCTGCTCAATTTCAGATTCCCAGTCGGGGGTGGCGACTCTACCGAACGGGGCCATTTGCAGAAATTCAGGTCTACGGCGAAGAACTTCAGCAGGCGGGAATTCCCGTGTTTTGGAAGTCCCTGGCCGATATTCGAGCGATTCATGTGTTTAAGGTGGACTACATTCAGTCCATGACGGGGCAACCCACTGTAGTCTGTCGCAATGACGCCGATCAGGTCGGTCATTTATCGTTTCCGTGGAGCGACGTCACTCAAATGGTGAAAGGGCGTCTTCCTATTTTTGAGCAGGTGGTGGATCTGGATGCGTTCAAGAAACTTAAACGCAAAGAGCAGACCCAGGACTACACTCAGATGCTTGATTTACATTTGCCCGGACGCAAGAGCATTCTGAGGTTTTGCGATCGCACTTACCAGTTTCAGAAGGGAATTCCCATGGGAGAGACTGTCGAGGGTCGAATGAGCAAATCCCAGAGCAGTATTCGGCTCCAGTGGAATCAGATGATGGCGATGTTGGATCAGCAGGTGGGCGATCGCCCCACCTACACCGAGTTCAATTCCTTTGCTCAAACGGCATTCGACCACCTGGATCTGCTCGAACCCATCCCCACCCACATCGAACTGTTTCGCAAAGAACACACCCATTGGGACCCCGCCTATCAGCTTTACAGCGGTCTGGCCTTTAGGGCGAATGCTTGACCATGGATCATATTCATCTGCGTCCGACCCAGGACTCTGATCTCGATTTCGTCCTAGCGGCTGAATCCGCAGAAGACAACCGTTTATTTGTCGGTCAGTGGACGCGAGTCCAACATCTGGATGCCCTCACCGATCCTGATCATCGGCACTTCATTCTTGTCCGTCCTGACCAGCAGGTTCCGGTGGGCTATTTGATTCTTCAGGGACTCACGGATGTCAATCGGGTCGTCCAAATTCGCCGCATCGTGGTGACGGAAAAAGGCAAGGGCTATGGTCGTCAAGCGCTCCAAGCTGCCAAATCCTTTGCGTTTGAGCAGGGTGATGTTCATCGCCTGTGGCTCGACGTGAAAACCTACAACCCCAGAGCCCAGCATCTCTACCTTTCTGAGGGGTTTGTGGTCGAAGGAACCTTGCGAGAATGTGTGAAGATGGGCGATCGCTTCGCCTCCTTAACCGTGATGTCCATCTTGCGCCATGAATATCAGCATCAAGGAATGGATTTGTGAGAGATCCCCCAGCACTCGCAAAAATCGATACAGTAAAAGAGTGTAAATCGTTCTCAGAAACCGTTCAGTCAGAGCAAAAGATTCATGCGCGTAATTTTGATGACAGGTAAAGGCGGAGTCGGGAAGACATCCGTCGCAGCAGCTACAGGTCTCCGCAGTGCAGAATTGGGATACAAGACCCTCGTCCTCAGCACCGACCCAGCCCACTCCCTCGCCGACAGTTTTGATACCGAGCTAGAACATGCTCCAAAGCAAGTCAGACCCAACTTATGGGGAGCCGAACTGGATGCGCTGATGGAACTGGAAGGCAACTGGGGAGCGGTAAAGCGCTACATCACGCAAGTTTTACAAGCTCGGGGACTTGAAGGCGTCGAAGCCGAAGAACTGGCCATTCTCCCCGGCATGGATGAAATCTTCAGCCTGGTTCGCATGAAACGTCACTATGACGAAGGTGACTTTGATGTGCTGATTATCGACTCAGCCCCAACCGGAACAGCCCTCCGTCTGCTCAGCCTGCCAGAAGTTGCCGGGTGGTACATGCGCCGTTTCTATAAACCCCTTCAGGCGATGTCGGTTGCGCTACGTCCCCTGGTTGAACCGCTGTTTCGTCCCATTGCTGGCTTTTCTCTTCCCGACCAGGAAGTCATGGATGCGCCCTATGAGTTCTACCAGCAGATTGAACAGCTAGAGCGAGTATTGGTGGACAACACGACGACTTCGGTGCGCCTGGTCACGAACCCTGAGAAGATGGTCATCAAAGAATCGCTGCGGGCGCATGCCTACTTGAGTCTGTATAACGTCGCAACGGACATGGTGGTGGCCAATCGCATTATTCCAGACTCCGTCGAAGACCCCTTCTTTAAGCGGTGGAAGGAGAATCAGCAGCAGTACCGCCACGAAATCCATGAGAATTTCCGGCCTCTGCCTGTGAAAGAGGTGCCGCTGTTCTCAGAGGAAATGTGCGGCATGGAAGCCCTGGAACGACTGAAAGAAACCTTGTACGGAGACGAAGACCCCACCCAGGTTTACTACAAAGAAACGACCCTTCGAGTGGTTCAAGAACAGGACAACTACAGCTTGGAGGTCTATCTTCCAGGCATCGCCAAGGACAAGATCGATCTGAGTAAGTCAGGCGATGAACTCAACATCACCATCGGCAACCATCGACGCAATCTCGTGTTACCGCAAGCCTTGGCGGCACTCCAGCCCGCCGGAGCCAAAATGGAGGACGATTTCCTCAAAATCCGCTTTAAAGAAGTGGTGAATGCCTGATTGAGTGACAACTCATACCCAATCCCCATCTGTATACCCCTGAAACCAAAAACGAACCAAAAGGTGGCGCGCGAAGCGCGCCACCTTTTGGTTTTTAGGGGTTAGACACAACAGATTTGGTATCAAATCCACACCAAGAAAATGAAGGGTCTGGGCACGGGGCGTGCTCAGACCCTTCATTTTTTTGTGAACTTTCCCAAGTCATCCCTAGATATACTTAAGAGTGATTTTAGCCACGATACTTGAGGGATGTTGGTCTCTGTAAAGACACGGATACTTTCTTGACGCATCTTCGTCGTTTCTTGTACATTGAGCCTATCGAAATAGGGTGTTTGTAAAAGATTAAGGGGCGATCGCCCCTTAATCTGTGTGGCTTCGCTGTAACTTTACGGATCAGGGTATTTGCACATAAAGCTTTGTCCACCTGGGCATGCTTAACCCTCATTCTTGACACTCTATGGATTTTCCATTCAGGCAGTGTATTTCAAATCTCAAGGATTTCATCATGTCGCTTAAAGCTCAGGTCGGTAAGGTAGTGGATTTAACCATCATCGCTGGGTACTCCGCATTTGCGTTTGCCATTATGCCTGCGTTGGTTCTATCGGCCTGGTTAATTGAACACGTATCTGCAGATTTAACTGACTCTGACGTTTAAGCAAAGACAGTAAACCTGCCCACTATAAATTCTTTTGTTGGGTGTCGCTTCGCTCGACCCAACCTACATTTCCTAATGTTTTCTTTTCGATCATTCTTAAGATGCAAGGCTCAAGGTGCAAGGCTTAAGGTGTAAGGATGACTTTCCAAAAAAATGTGCCAATGGCGAATAACGCCAGGTGTTGGGGCAGCAGTTTCCAGATCGGCTGACGGGCAATTTTTTGGGTGACAAAGACGCTGAGCCAGGTTGCGATAATTAAGGTAACCCCTTGGAGAAATGCGAGAACGGCGGGATGGGCCACCGCAACAGGCAGGTTCGATCCGTTCAGTCCAAAGGTGGCGAAGGTGACGGGTAACACACGTCCCCCTTCCATGAGGCCGAGATTGAGGTAGTGGGCCAGGGTGCCGCCTAAGGTCAGCGGCAGGTATCCATAGGCCAGTTTGATGAATAGCCCCTGTTTTGGCAGGGGATTGAGGAAGCGGGTTGCTTGATGGAGGAGGAGGGCGATCGCCCCCGGTATCGCCAGGACAACGACCGATAAGCATGCATGCACCCAGAATTCATCCTGGGGAACCACAAAGTGGAGCTGTTGCTGAAGTTCAGGCAGATGATGGAGCAGCACCGACCCCATGAGCAGAAATAGAAGCGCAACTTCGTGGGCTGTGGGCTTATGGGTCGTCCACAGCTCAATGGCCGGAGGCCGCAGGTTAAACTCGACGGAGCGGTGGGGGCACGCCTTCAAGCAGGTCATGCACAGCACACAGTCTCTGTTTTCTTGGAGCTGAGCCGGATGGGAATAAATGGGGCATCCATTCGTTTCCTGACCTTCTCCTTTCTCCGGCCCACCCTTATAGCACTGATAGGTTGTGCAGGTGGCGGAGCAAATGCCCTGCTGGGCGCGGAGTTCTGTCATGGAG
>JAYKJC010000245.1:0-2892 GCA_035285885.1 Leptolyngbyaceae cyanobacterium
AGCTTTTGCACCGGAGCTTTGCGGGTCTGCGCCGTTTCAACAAGCTGAATCATTTTCGACAACGTTGTTTCTCGCCCAACGCGCGTCGCCTGGATGACTACAGCCCCGGACTGGTTCAAGCTTCCTGCACTGACGCGATCGCCAGCAGATTTCTCCACAGGCAATGATTCCCCCGTGAGAATAGCCTCATTTACCGTTGTCTGACCCGAAATAATCGTTCCATCCACAGGCATCTGATCACCCGGCAGAACCTTCAACCACTGACCCACTTGCACCATCCGCGTCGGAATTTCCGTACACTGTTGCTGCGTAGAACCGTTATTTTCAGTGAATGAGGCTTCGGATAACTCGGATTCAGACACGTCAGCCTGCTGGCGAGGCAAAAGACGCGCAACTTGGGGCTGCTGAGAAAATAACGCTTCGATCGCCTTCTTCGCCCGCGTGCGTGCGCCTTGTTCTAAGGTACGCCCCAGCAGAATAAACCCAACTAGCATGACGGGTTCATCAAAAAAACATTCCCAACCCAATGCTGGAACGAGCAGAGCCACGACACTCGCCCCGTAGGATGTGGTCATTCCCATGCCGACAAGGGTGTTCATGTTGGGGATGCCGTGCCGTAAACTGCGCCAGCCATCAACCAGAATCGAACGTCCGGGCCACAGCAGGGCAAGGGTCGCCAGTCCAAAATGGAACCAGATGTTGCTGAGAATCGGGATAGTACCCCATCCAAAATGCTTGAGGTGCCCAATAAAGGAGACAATCAGCAGGACAAGGGCGATCGCCAGCGATCGCTTCTCTTCGTGCAGAATGAATCGAGACGCCCAACCGAGTTTTGATGGAGCATCGTCCTCAACATCCTCCTCCTTGCCGTCAGCCCCCCGGTCAGCGACATCCTGCCCTAATCCATTTGTGTGTTGGTCACTGGTCTCTTGATTCGCCTCACCAAACGCAAAGCTTGACCCATCCACTGTCGTTGGAAACCCTGAATCGGTGACGAGGGCTGACAGTTCCTCGGCCACAGCATGACTATCTGTCGGCAGGTCTGCAAGAACAACCGTTGCTCTTGCGGTCACAAGATTGACCGAGGCATCTGCAACCGATGGATGTCCCATCAGTTTCTTTTCTACCGCAGATACACAGCCCGCACACTTCATCCCATCGACAGTCAAGTTGATGACATTCGACGACTCTTGATTCGACGACTCTTGAGATGATGTCCTTGATTGTTCTGACTGTTCTGACTGCTGAGAATGATCGAGTTGCGAGTAATCTACACAATCTAATTGCTGCGAACTACTTGCCTCTTGCTGAACAGACGGAGTGTGCTGTTCAACATTGTCCATTGACCTAATTTGCATACACGAACCACGTCCATACCAATCGCTGCGCCAGAATCACCCTCGCGCAAGTACTGACCACAAAAAGCAGCCCTTCTTGCTAGGTTAACAGGCTCCTCCATACGTTAGATGATCGTGACCAAATCAATTAACGATTGCTGGATGCCGACGCGCCCTCATTAACGTGAGTCGATCGCCCCATTGGCAACGTCAGGAAACCTCAACATTAAATTAACGTCAATGCAATTTAAAGCTAAAAAAGCCCGATAAACCGGAGGACATCATCCTTGTACATCTTCAAAATTCTCGCCTTTTCTAGCTCATTCGCGCTCTAGAACCGCTCCTTAAATCAGGGGTCTCACCCCTCATGGGCATTATCCCCTTGAGAGAATTCAACAGTTCAGAGGTAATGGTACTTAAACCCGTGTTTTAACGGTTGTCCCTACTCTAAGCAAGCGGGTGATGATCGATAAAAACCTGCAAACTTTACAGAAACAAAAGCGATTTCCGGATAACCGCTACTGATTCCTGTAGTTTGTAACACCTAGGAATGAGCCTTATCTGTCCCTGTTCACACCTACTTGTAAGTCACATCTTCACTAATGCTTCATCCCTTTATGTTTTTTAAATATTGAAAGGAGGATAAGCTAAGTCTTGCGTATCAATGATCGACGACAGTGTTTACACGGGCTTTCCTGAACATTGAGTGACTGGATCTAGAAATTTAAGGATAATGTAATAAACCTTCTCAATGGAGGCAATAGGGTGGCATGAATAGTCTTTCAGTTTCTCGCTTCTTAGGGCATGCGTCACTGGTCATCGGCGCAACTCTTATCGTTCAATATCCTTCATATGCTGCCGATAGTTCAGCGATTGTATCCACTTCACAGATGTCGCAATCGCTGTCCTGTTCGTCTGCTTCCTCATGTTCAGAAGTGGTGAATGTGCCAGTGGATCATGTCTCTTACGCCTTGAGGAAGGGGTACGCCCCCCCGAGCGAGGGGTCGGGCAGCGGCAGCCCTAATAGAACAGAAGGGTCTGGCACACGCTAGTTAATCTTGAAGGTCTGACAGCCGTTCCTGATTTCCGCTGATAAGCGTATGCCCAGCCCACTGGCTAAGTACCGTCGGGTAGTCTTCTCTAAAGTGCCCCCCTCGGCTCTCACAACGAAAGAGGGCGCTACGCAGAATAAGAGCGGCAACGGTGACTAAATTTCGCGTTTCTCCCCAAGCTTTCAATCCATTATGCAAATCAGAAGCTGGCACAATGGCGACCTGATGTGGACGCATCGCATGTACCGCTGATGTTAGGGGAAGATGGGCGATCGCCCTTTGCCACTGCTCAACTTGGGCGATCGCCCTGGATAATTCTTCTGCATTTCGGCTAATCCCCGCACCTGTCCACATTACGTCAGGCAGGGTGGTGCGAATTGTATTCAACGTTTCGATTTGCTGTTTTAAGGACGCAGAATTCGGGACATTGCTCAGCTCAAAACGGCACTCCTCAACCCTTTCTCTTTTGCTCTGAGGGTTGGCATCCTTCGGCAACTCAATAT
>JAYKJC010000246.1:0-4039 GCA_035285885.1 Leptolyngbyaceae cyanobacterium
ATCGAGCCGTAGCCACACATCAGCTGGAAGCTGCTCCATAAGCTGTTGAAACAGAGTGAGTTCCTGTTGGAGGTGGGCAACGCCAATTTTCCATTTAAAGGTGCGATCGCCCTGCTGATAGTTCAGTGGCCAGGTATCGAGGGCGGCGTGGCCTGTGGGGAGCAATCGGCAGTAGGGCCAGTCAGTGGAATCGGGTGCGGTTAAGTTGGGCTGGGTTGAATTGGGCGGGATTGAATCAGGCTGAGTTGAATTGGGCGGGATGGAATCGGACACAGTTAAATCGGACAGAGGTACATCATGAAGCATGGGGGCGATCGCCATCCTCTCAGCAGCCGATTCAAAGCCAAACTGACACGCGGGTAAATCAGTTGGAATGGAGTGGAGAGTTTCTCTGCTGCACTGGCCCTTCAGCGCGTTGCACCACGCCAGGGCGCGTTCCAGAGATTCACTGCCAAACGTCGGCAGGGGAGCAATTTCACCCACCCCGATGCGTCCCTCTGGATCTGTCAATCGCAGGATGATGCCCTCCCGCTCAGACCACGTACCATGGGAAGTGCGGAGGGGGTGCTTGAAGGGGCGTCGATAACCGTAATACTCCACCCGATAAGTCATTGTCTGCTCCGTCGATTCACCTTGTGCTGTCTTTCTTGTTCAACCCCGTTCATACCTATGATTTTCTCCTCGACTGGATTCATTCTTAAAGCCACGCAGTTTGCTGCCCAGAAACATCAAAACCAGCGTCGGAAGGGGGCGTCGGCGGCTCCGTATATCAATCATCCGGTGGACTTGGCCTATCTTCTATCGAATCGGGCGGGCGTTCAAGATGAGGTTGTTTTGGTGGCGGCTCTGTTGCACGATACCGTCGAAGATACAGAGACGACCTTTGAGGAAATCGAACGAGAATTTGGTCAGGCGGTACGGGAGGTGGTCGAAGAAGTCACCGATGATAAGACGTTGCCCAAAGAGGAACGGAAACAGCGGCAGATCGACCATGCGCCTCATTTGAGCGATCGCGCCCGACTGGTGAAGCTAGCCGATAAGATTTCTAATCTCAAAGACATTCTCTCAGCTCCTCCCGATGGGTGGTCGATCGAGCGACAACGGAACTACTTTCAATGGGCCAAGCAGGTGGTTGATCCCATCCGGGGCAGTGATGCAACCCTTGAGCAGATTTTTGATGATGTCTATGAGCGCGGTATGAATCGGTTGCAAGCGTCCTGACCCTCCGCGACTCTGAGACGGGCTGGTAGAATTGGGGATATTTTTTTTAGAACCCTTTTTCTTGCCTCTTTAAGATATGCCTGTTGGACAACCCGAATTTGTTGAAAACCCCGAAAATCGGTGTCCTGTTGTGCTGCTGGTGGACTCCTCCAGCTCCATGGCGGGCGCACCCATTCAAGAACTCAATCGTGGGATTGGGATCTTCAAAGAAGAGCTGATGCGCGATGCTCAAGCATCTTTGAGTATCGAAGTGGCGGTGGTGTCGTTTGGCCCCGTTCAGCTCGTCCAGGATTTTGTCACGGTCGATCGACTGCCGCCGATGACGCTGGAGGCCGATGGCCTGACGCCCATTGGCGAAGCGGTGGAATATGCGATCGCCCTCCTCAACCAGCGCAAAGAACTCTACCGAGAAAGCGGTATTCAGTATTACCGCCCCTGGATTTTCATGATTACCGATGGGGCTCCGACGGATGAGTGGAAGCGGGCGGCTGAGATGATTCGCCAGGGCGAAGACGAGCGCAAATTCTCATTCTTTGCGGTGGGCGTAGAAGGAGCCGATTTCAACACCCTGAAGCAGATCACTCCCCCCGATCGCCCTCCGGTGCGGCTCAATGGCTTAGATTTTCAGTCGATGTTTGTCTGGTTGAGTGCGTCGATGAAGCGAGTCTCAACCTCAAAGGTCGGTCAACCTCTGGCGCTGCCCCCGGTGGGCTGGGGCCAAATCACCACGTGAGGACACAGCCGTGAAATGGAGCGCGATTACTCGATGTGTGGCGGGTCGCCGTCACCAACAAGAAGGCATGCCCTGTCAGGATGATGGGGGCCATCGGATTCTCGACTCAATTTTGATGGGGGCGATCGCCGATGGCGCAGGAAGTGCAGCCTACGCCGAGGTCGGGGCACAACTGGCGACCACGACCCTGCTCAACTATCTCGAAGCCTCAGAACAATGGTTAGAGAAAAAGCAGCTTTCGTGGGACACCCTGCCCGATCATCGGCTCGACGCTGTGGCCCACGAGTTCTTCACAAAGGCCGTCAAGCATCTCCTCACCGTTTTGCAAGAAAAGGCAGAGGCCAGCCACACAGACATCCGAGAGTTTGCCTGCACGCTGATTGCGTTTATCGCAACGCCCCGTGCGGTGATTGCCATGCAAATTGGCGACGGATTTATTGTGGTGCGTCGCCCAAACCAGATCTACCAGATGTTGTTACTGCCGGATAAGGGAGAATATGCCAATCAAACGTCGTTCGTCACTTCGCCCGATGTCTTCGACACCCTGAAAACCCATGTATCGCTGGGACAACCTTCGTTTATCTGCGCCGCCACCGATGGGTTAGAATCTGTGGCGATTCGGCAGTCAGACGGGTCGGCCTTCCCGCCCTTCTTCAAGCCCCTGGAAGAGTTTATGGAAGAAACCGACGATCCTGAGCACAATGATGCTTATCTGGTGGATTTTCTCACGTCAGAACGGCTCAGTCAGCGCAGTGACGACGATAAGACCGTGCTTCTGGCTCGCTATGCGTGATCGAGATGGAATAGGTAGGGGCATCCCTCACGAAAATGTTCATTCATTTGGATTGGTGATGATTGAGGAGCGTGCATGAAGAGTGTCATCTGTGTTCAAACAGAACAACCCATTCAGCTCACCCATCGAATGTCTGTCAGTGGAGAAGGGGAGATCTGGGAAACTCATTTGCCGGGTCAACTGGCGAAGATATATGCGTCTCCGAATGGCGATCGCCTCCGCAAGTTACAGGTCATGGTGGACTTTCCGCCCGCCGATCCCAACCGGGCGCTGAATCACATCTCCTTTGCGTGGCCCACGTCCATCCTTCGAGACTACAGCGGAACCCCCGTAGGGTTTCTCATGCCCACCATCACCAACAGCCTGGAGCTGATCAACGTCTACAATCCCAAGCGGCGTAAAAACACCTTCCCAGGATTTAACTGGATGTATCTCCATACCGCTGCCCTGAATGTGGCCTCGCTCATCTGGCGGCTCCACCAGATGAACGTCGTCGTGGGAGACATCAAACCGCAAAATATTCTGATCAACTCAGAGGCGTTGCCCTCCATCATCGACACCGATTCGTTTCAAATTCGACATCCCCAGACGGGAGAAGTGTTTCCCTGTCCCGTCGGCTCAGAAGGCTTTACGCCGCGAGAATTACTCGGCCAAGACCTGGCCACCGTTCACCAGACCGACATTCACGATCGCTTTCGGCTCGGGGTGATTATCTATCTGTTGCTGTTTGGGGAGCATCCCTTTAAGGGACAGTGGGTCGGCCCCGGCGACTCTCCAGAACCCAATGAGTTAGTGGAAAAGGGGTACTGGCCCTTTGCTGAATCAAGCCTCATTCAACCTGGCCCCTCCACGATTTCCCTGAAGGTCGTGCATCCCGCCGTTAGAGAGAGCTTTATCCGGTGTTTTAGCGAGGGTCACGAGGTTCCCGAACGGCGACCCTCCGCTCAAGACTGGGTGCAGGTGCTAAACATCGCCATTGACGACCTCAAAGGCTGTTGGGTGAGCCGCAATCACTTCTTCAGTAGCGAGTACGGACGGTGCGTGTGGTGCGATCGCCGCAAAAAACTCGGCGTAGATGTCTTTAATCCCAAGCCCTTGCCCGCCCCGAAGGTTCCCTCCAAGAAGGTTACCGTTCAGAAGGTTCCTGGCAAGAAGGTTCCTGTCCAAAAAGTACCCGTCTCGCCCCAGCCCTCTATTCGCTCCTCCAGAAACGCCCCTCCCCTGCAACCAAACTTACCCCAAAAAACTCCCACAGGTCAGCCCTCCCATCGAGCAACCCAACCGGGAACATC
>JAYKJC010000247.1:0-20659 GCA_035285885.1 Leptolyngbyaceae cyanobacterium
TTAAAATGTAGGTTGTAGGTTGGGTTAGCGCTAGCGTAACCCAACAAAACCATTGCTGGCGTTGGGTTTCACTTCGTTCAACACCAACCTACGCTATCTCACCGTTTTGGCTATGTCGCTCCACTACAGCAGAATAAGGGTTTCGAAAGTTTTGTCAGTCAATCAGGAGTGTACACCCGTACACCCCTATAAACATCATTCCTTACTTCAGCGACGCAATTTTTCGGTTACCCAGTTTCTAATTTTCTACTACAGATGAACTGCTGTCAGGGCGCATCGCCGTATGCCTCCTACATCGTTGTAAACGTTAGGTTCTAGACCCATGGCCATCCACTCAGATATTCGAGATCAAGCCTATCAATTTTTTATTCAAGAAGCGCCTGACCTGTTGCAGGTCATCGAATCCGGATTGTTGACCCTTGGTCAAGACCGAAAAGCAGCCGATGTTCATCAGTTGATGCGAGCCGCTCACTCTTTAAAGGGAGGCGCATCAAGTGTAGGACTAGAGGCGATCGCCACCATCGCCCACCGTCTTGAAAACATATTCAAAGTCTTCTATGACGACTCGATCGTGATTGATTCATCGGTCGAACATCAGTTGCTCCACGCATACGACTGTTTAAAGAACCCGCTTCAGAGTCAGATTGACATGGGGGCGTTTGATGCAGAAGAAGCCCTGACCGTTGCGGAACCTGTGTTTAATCAGCTTGAAATGCGCTACGAAACCGCACTGGCTGAGGTAGAAAACTATGTTCCCACCTCAGAAGACTTAGGGATGGATATGATGCTCTCCATCTTTGAAGTGGACGTGGCCCAGGGAATTGATCATCTGGTTCAAGTTACGGCCCAACCTTACAAATACGAGGTTGCGGGAGAGCTTCGTGCCCAGGTTGATGTGCTCGCAGGGTTTGCCGAAATTCTCGGGCTAAAAAGCATGGGAGCCGTGGCTGATGCAACCAAACAAGCTCTGGCACGAAACCCCGATCGAGCGTTAGAAATTACTCAGTTTGCTCTTCAAGATTTTGAGCAGATTCGCCATGCAGTTTTGTCGGGCGATCGCACTCCATCTATTCAGCCCTCCAATGAGTTGCTGACCTTAGCGAATCACTCCATCGCATCCCCCTCCAATGGAATGAGCATCGCCGACATCGAAATGGCCATGGCCGATGATTCAAACAGCGATATCGATATCACTGTTGAAATCGATAGTGACGATGCGTACATGGATGATGCCTACATGGATGATTCGTACATGGATGATTCGTACGTGAATGATGCGTACATGGACGATTCATATGTCAATGACGCGTACATGGACGATTCGTATGTCAATGACGCGTACGCGTTTGAAGACGAGGAGTCAGAGTTCAGGGGCTTAAACTTCGAGTATGAAAACGGTGACTTTCAGGGTGACGTTGATAGCGGTGAATTTCATGGGTATGAGGGCTTTGAAAGTGCTGAAAGTGGGGGGGCGATCGCACCCGACTCCAGCGCTCCCATCAACCATGAGACGACCCGTGAAACTCAGGCATTCGATAATCTCAACGCATTTCTATCAACCTTAGGCAATGTCGGCGAATACATTAATGGGGATAGGAATGAAGATAGAAATGAAGCAGATAATCTAGAACATATTGATGAATCTATCAACGACGATAGTGATTTAAATATCTCTGAAGAACCTGCTATCGAAGGAGAATTTATCACTCATCAGTTCTTTCAAAATGACACGGTTGATGACCTGAGCGATCACGTTCCTCCGCTTGAATCAGAAGAACTGGAATTTGATTCGGACATAGAAGATTATCGCCTTCTGATTGATAGTGCTGTCGATGACATGATCGCACCCCCTTCAGAACAGAATATTGAGCCAGAGCAGAATATTGAATTAGAGCAGAATATTGAGTCAGAACAAATCTTTGAAAATGCAGACGCCTTCAGAGATGTAGAATTTTCAGAGAATGAATATCTCTACAGCGAAGATGTAGCCACAGAAAGTCATCCCTCAGGGGACGTTATCAATGAAGACGAGTTTAACGAAGATGACTTTTTTTACGAAGACATCAATGATGAAACACTAGGCTATGAAAGTTTAGGTGATGAAAGTCTCGGAGAGGAAAGCTTCAATCATAACAGCCTCAATGATGCAAATCCTCAACGAACTCAACAGCTCACACAATCACCCCTCTCTCCAGAGGAATCAGAGCAACTAACTTCAGAAGAGCCCATCGATTTAACAGGCATTCTTCAAGACGACGTCACCGTCCCAAGAACTACGCTGGCTGAGCGAAGTCGTTCGTTCTTACGTCTCCCAACGGGAGAAAGCCAAAACCCAACCAGACTATCCCCTTCGACTTCGCTCAGGGGACAGTTACAAGACGACACTATTCAAACAGGCACTCCTCAAACAGGCACTCCTCAAGCAGACACACCTCAAGCAGATACTCTGCCAGGCGAAACGTTTGAACAACTCGACGAATTCATCAACTCAGAAAGTTTTACCCATGCTGAAGAATTTGTCGAAGCAGCAGAAACCTTTATGCATTCAGCGGAAAACTTTCTAGAAGAAAATGGTGTGGCGCTGTCAGAAGAATCGGCACATATTGAGCCCATCGTCTCAACTGAAAATCTTCACGCTTTGTCTATAGAAGGCTCATTGCCAACCGAAGACTTTCTAGCCGCAGAAGGCTTTTTATCCGCAGAAGATTCATTCTCTAGTTCCAGATCTGAATCTGATCCCAATTCACTGCTTACTGGAGACTCATTCTTCACAGATAGCCTTCCTCAAATTGAGGATTCTACACCAGCACAAGATTTTCTTGAAACAGATCATTCTGTAGACATGAGTCCATCGGAAGGTGCTTTAGAATCAGAGAATTCCATCACGGAAGAAACTCTGATGGAGACAGAAGAATCCGCAAGCACGGAACTTACAGATACAGAACTTTCAGATATAGAACTTTCAGATACGGAATCTACGCACACGGAACTCACAGCCACTGAATCTACAGACAGAGGGAGCGCAGGAACAGAGTTCATAGATACCAAATTCACCGATACCGAATTCACAGAACTAGAATCAATCGAATTAATCGATATTAGTGATCAACTTGAATCAGAAATACTGACCCAAATCGCCAATCAATTAGAGCTAAATACCTCAATTGAAACCACTCCGATTGAAACCACTCCGATTGAAACCGCTCCGATTGAAACTCTTCCAATTGAATCGGGTTTTGACCAAATTCCACAGATTGAACTTGATGCTGCTGAATTAAATACCGCTCCATTATCTTACTTGCCTGGGGACGAAATAGATGTTCCGGAAAGTGTTGAGCATTCAACAGAAAACGCGGTAGAAACCGATATTTCTACACTTGATGGAATTATCGAATATCCAACACCATTGAACGAATCAAGCATGATTCTGAGGCGAGATGAGCCGCACACGGCCATTACGGTGAATGTTCAGGCGACATCTGAACCAAGTGCTGCGAAGGGCGGCAGTATCGTACCAATCCGCCGTGCCGACATCCAGCCATCGGCAAAACCCGTGCAGGATGAACAGGTTTCTTCTGCGACGACACAACCCACAAATCGACGCCCTGCGAAACCGAGTGGGGTAAAGCGACAAACTGCGAAACGAACCCTAACTACGAGGGTCGATTCAACCCGGTTGGAACGGATGAACAACCTCGTGGGTGAATTGGCCATCAACCGAGAAGGACTGGCGCTCCAGAATGAGCAGCTCCAGAGCGTATTGCGCGAATTGCTCAAGCGATTTTCGCGTTTTCAAACGGAGGTGAGTCGCCTGCGAGAAGTGTCTGACCAACTGCTGATTGCACCAGAACGGTATGGATATCAGTCCAATGGTGTTCGAAACTCTAAGAATGGCTCGGCTCAACCAGAGAAGCCGCCCGTGCCGTTTCCATTCTCTAGTGCAGCCATGTCGGCGATCGCCGACCCCACCTCTGCTGAGTTTGATCCGCTAGAAATGGATCGCTATGGGGGATTGCACTCCCAAATCCAAGGAATTCTTGAGGATTTGGTTCAGCTTGAAGAGACCGTTGAAGACATCAACTTGTTTGCCCGACAGTCTGACCAGACTCTAGAAAAGCAGCGGTACAAGCTCATTCACCTCCGAGACGAGTTGATTTGGGCGAGAATGCTGCCGATGGGTGAAATCTTGAACCGTTTTCCTCGCGTTTTGAGAGATTTATCGCGGGCGTACCAAAAACCCGTCAACCTGCGCATTCTTGGAACGGGGGTTCTGGTAGACAAAGGCATCTTAGAAAAACTGTATGACCCGCTCCTCCATCTCCTGAGAAACGCATTCGACCATGGCATTGAGCCGCCCGCATTGCGCCAGCGACGAGGAAAGCCTGAAAACGGACAAATTGAGATTCGAGCCTTTCACAAAGGAAACCAGACCGTCCTTGAGGTGTCGGACGATGGCCAGGGGATCAGCTATGAGCGAATCCGAAACCGCATTCTAGAACTGGGATGGTCGTCACCCGCCCAAGTCGCAGCCATGTCTGCCGATGAGCTATTAGAGTTCATTTTTATGGCAGGGTTTTCAACGGCTCGTCAGGTCAGCCAGATTTCAGGCCGGGGGGTCGGTCTCGATGTCGTGCGATCGCAAATCCAGGCCATTAAAGGAACGATTACCATTAACTCGTCTCCTGGCAAGGGAACAACCTTTACCCTCTATCTGCCATTGACTCTGACGATCGCCAAATTGATCACCTGTGTGGTCGGCCCGGTCTCCATCGCCCTGCCGTCTGACAGTATTGAAGAAATCCTGACCCCGCAGCCCAATCAGATTAATCATTCGGCCAATCAACGGTTCCTCAACTGGAAGAACAAGATCATTCCAGTTCATCGCCTGATTGATCTGCTGGAATACAACTGCCCGTTGTCGGAAACGTCCGTCAGTAAAGTTCTGGCTACGATACCTGCCCCCCGCAATTGGTCGTTACCGATGTTGATTTTCCGTCGAGAACAAGAGTACTTCGCGCTTGAAGTCGATCGACTGATTAATGAGCAAGAACTGGTGCTTAAGCCCTTTGGAGGGGCGATCGCCCCCCCGAAATATGCCTACGGTAGCGCTATCTTAGGCGATGGTAGTTTGGTACCTGTGATTGATGCCGCTGCCTTGCTGAAGTTTAGGAAAGAATCCGCCGAAGGCACGAAAGGTGAGGCTCAAGCCGATCCCCAACCCATTCAGCCTGCTCGCATTATTCGTCGCGAGATTCAAGCCCCGACGATTCTCGTTGTTGATGACGCGGTCACCATTCGCCGGACGCTATCGTTGTCGCTGTCGCGGGCGGGCTTCCGAGTGCTGCAAGCCCGTGATGGCCGCGAAGCTCTCGACCAACTCCAGCAAACCTCATCGGTGAATCTGGTGATTTGTGACATTGAGATGCCGAACATGAACGGATTTGAGTTTCTCACCCATCGCCGCCAGGATCGTGAACTTGCAGGAATTCCAACGGTGATGCTTACCTCACGGGGCAACGACAAGCACCGCTGGCTCGCCAAGCAGTTGGGCGCAACGGCCTATTTCACAAAGCCCTATCTTGAACAAGAATTTTTATCCACCATCAAAGACATGATTACGACGGAGAAAGATTTAGCCAATGTTTGATGGAGCCCATGCTTTATGCGTCTACAGGAGCGGAAAGAAATGCCCGACGGGGCCTTGTCCGCTTCCAATGGCGAGGCTGTGCTGTAGGGCTTGGGTAACATAGTTCTTCGCCTGCGTCACGGCAGAAAAAGTATCGTGACCCAGTGCGAGATTGGCGGCGATCGCCGCAGACAATGTACATCCGGTGCCATGAGTATTGGGGGTATCGATACACTCAGTTTTTAGAACTTCAAGGCGATCGCCATCCACATATACATCGACTCCCTTAAGATCATTCGTCATCCCCCCGCCTTTCACCAGCACCACCGCACTCCCCAGCGCATGAATGGTCTTCGCCGCAGCAATCATGTCATCGAGAGTGTGAATCTCCGTTTTGCTTAAAATCTGAGCCTCATATCGGTTCGGCGTCAGGATGAGTGCAAGGGGAATCAGGTCTTGAATGAGAGTGGCGATCGCATCGTCGCTGATGAGCTGTGCCCCAGACCGAGACACCATCACCGGGTCAACCACCAATTGGGCGATCGGGTTTGCGTTGAGGTATCGAGCAACCGCTGAGATAATTTCTCGATTGAGCAACATGCCTGTTTTTGCCGCCTGCACCCCAATATCCGTGGCAACGGCTTCAATTTGTGCAGTCACCGCTTCAGGAGGTAGCGCATCCACCCGATTGACTCCCAGGGTGTTCTGAGCCGTGATGCAGGTCAGCGCACTCGTCCCGTGAACTTTGTGAAACGAGAAAGTCCGCAAGTCCGCTTGAATGCCTGCCCCTCCACCACTGTCGGAACCAGCAATCGTCAACGCAACAGGATAGGAAACTGAAAAAGATGAGGTCATAGGAAAAACGTGATGTAGCCGTCATCTTGATACAGCGCTATTTGTCCCAAAGTCAAGCTAAAGTGCTCTCCAGATTAAGCAACGCCAAAATTCCTGACTGATTTAAGGTTTAACAACTACACTAAACCGTGGATCAGAAATGGGGAGGCTCGGATCAAAGTGATTAATTTGTGCAGCAATTCGGTCGGCAACGTCTCGAAAATTGACCGGGCTGAGCAAAAAGGCAACGCAGTAGGTGCGAAGTTTAAACACAATGGCAGGGTTGGGCGTGTCGTGAATGATGGAATATTGAAAGTGACCCAGTTGAAAGGCTGACTCAAACAGCAATTCTAACCCCAGCGTTTGAAAAACCACTTGAATCCAGCTGGTGTCATCGTTCTCTACCGTGCCGTAGTATTCTTTCGGTAATCCATTCAGGTCAAAAATCGTGACTCCGAGAACCGAGTCAAGACTAAATGATTTCCCTTCACTTGCTGTTTGATGCTTAAGGTTCGGCACGTTTTGGATATTCACTACCATACATCTAGCCTGGGCAAATCAATCCAACCTATAGCGCTATGCGCGTTGGTTAAGTACAGATGTGTGGGGCGCGTTGCGCCCCACACATCTGTTTTTGTGCTGAACGCGTTTGCAAACCGCTATACCTACAAAAATGGTAATGAATCTAGGGCTCGCTTTCCATGCTTTTAGCGCAGAAAGGTTTGAGATCCGTGATAACACTCAGGTTGGCCTTATGCTTCACTTTATGGTGCGAGCATGTACTTACATCCTGTGCAGGAAAGCCGAATGAGCGATCGCCCTACTTACTAATGCGATACAAAATGCTTCGTTCAGGACTAAGCCCACTGCGATTGCACCTATTTTTATAAAACCCAATATTGACAATTTTATTAAGGTTCTAACAATTGTTGACATCCTGTGCTGCCCCAGAGAATAATCACCAGCGCACTCCGTGAATCTCTACGAAGAGCGGTGGTGGGCGATCGCCCTGGCAAGTAGAATCCCCAGGCTAAAACTCATCATCCCCAATAGGGGGCTGCCGAGCCAGTAAATCAAAGCCTCTGTCCCCCTGTTGGCATCAAGCAAATTCAGCGTATCAAGCTCGTAGGCTGAAAAGGTGGTGAATGATCCCAAGAATCCCGTTGTAATCAAAAGCACATAGTCAGGGTGAGGAAACCATTGCTTGGCGGCCAGAGTGATGACCAATCCCATCAAAAAACACCCGCTCACATTCACAGCAAACGTTCCGATGGGAAAACTGAGGTTCACCATCTCTCCAATCCACTGTCCGCCATAGTATCGACAGCACGCTCCGGCGATCGCCCCCAGACTCACCGCAAGCGGAGCACGAAACTGAGAAAGTTCAACCATGCTGCTCACCTTCAAATCCAGAATTGGCTATTCGAAGAAGCGTTGCACAGCATACTGGAACTCAGGCAGCAGAGGACTCGTGAGGATGTCCTCAGCAAATAAAGTTCTAGACTTCTGCAAAAGCCCGTCTTCCCGCTGATAAATTTCGAGCGTTTTCTGTTGGCGATCGCCTATCCAATATTCAGTAACCCCTTCTGTTGAGTAGAGCTTGAGTTTGGTTTGGCGATCGCGCTTTTTGTCTTTCTTCGACTGAGACAACACCTCAACGACAAGCTCTGGTGCCCCGGTTAAATGTCCCGCATCATCCAGAACGTCGTCTAGCCGTTCATGACTTACCCAGATCACATCAGGAATCACACTATCCGACTCAGAAAAAACAAGTCCTGGAAAGAGATAGGGTTTCCCTAATTTTGATTGCTGTGACCAATTGAGAAGAGCAGCATAAATGAGACCCGCAACATCCTGATGCTTAAGGTGAGGGGCACGTGTCACAAAAAGCTCTCCATCAATAATTTCATAGCGCTTAGTGGTGTCTGTAAACCCCTCCAAGTCAGAGATTGTCCATCGTACCGTTTGTCGAGTGGCAAGATTCATTGTTTTGCCTCCAGAAACCCCAGCGTTCTTCTAACGAACTAACGAACAACTCAGACACGGTTTACCGCCCTACGCAGATTTTGGCGTCTTGCTGGCTGAACCTTTCGTCGATGTTGATTTTGAGGTCGATTTCTTCGCGTTACTCGATTTCGACCGAGTGGTGGACGTCTTCGCCGTTGAAGACGATGATTTAGCCGCCGATTTTGTAGACGATGTGCTGCTTGAGGACTTGCTCGACGACGCTTTGGGTTTTTTCGCGGCGGTTCCTTTTTTCGTGCCCTTTGTGCTGGTCTTACTGCTCGCCTTCGACGAACTCGACTTTGAGCGACTGGTTTTCTTCTTTGTGCCCTCTTTCTCAGACAACAACTTCAAGGCTTTTTCTAAGGTTGTGGTTTCCTCCGTTTCTCCTTCTGGCAGCGATGCATTCGTTTTGCCATGCTTCACATACAGCCCATAGGGACCATTGAAAAGATTGACGGGCTCATCATCGTCGGGGTGCTTGCCCAATTCTTTCAGCGGAGTGGCTGATCCACGACCGCGCCCTTTCTTGGGCTGAGCCAACAGCTCCAATGCCCGCTCAAGTGAGACAGTCAGCACGTCATCTTCTTTCTTCAGCGAGCGATAGTCTTTGCCATCTTTGCCCTGGTCGTGGACGACATAGGGGCCAAAGCGCCCCAAACTCGCCTTGATCTTGGCTCCCGTCTCTGGATGAACGCCCAACAGTCGGGGAAGCGAAAGCAATCCAACCGCGATTTCCAGGGTCAAATCTTCTAGCTTCATCCCCTTTGGCAGAGAGGTTCGTTTGGGCTTGGGGTTGCCCTCTGATTCATCCCCCAACTGCACATAGGGGCCGTAGGGGCCAATGAGCTTATAAATCGGTTCTCCCGTTTCAGGATGGAGGCCGACTTTGTCTGGCCCTTCAGTTTTCTGACGCAGTAACAGCTCGACCTGATCCGTGTCCAGATCAGAAGGCGTCAGGTCGTGGGGAATCGAGGCTGTGACGGTCTCATCATCTTTCTGAACCTCAATATAGGCTCCGTAGCGACCAATTCGAACTTTTGCCTCAATCCCTTCGAGAGAAATGGCCCGTGCTTCATTGGGATCAATTTGATCCGACCGCTCTTTAACCTGGGTATCAAGCCCTGTGTCTCCCAGATAGAACTGTCGGAGATAGGGAAGCCAGTCTACTTCTCCCGTAGAAATATCATCGAGGGTTCGCTCCATGCGGGCGGTGAAGCTGGGATCGACCAGATCAGGGAAATGGTTCTCTAGCAATGATGTGACGGCAAAGGCTGTAAACGTCGGCACCAGACTGTTGTTATTCATCTGGGCATAGCCCCGATCGATGATGGTGCCAATAATCGTTGCATAGGTGCTGGGCCGACCAATGCCTTCTCCCTCAAGAATTTTGACGAGCGATGCCTCAGTAAAGCGAGCCGGAGGCTGCGTTTCGTGACCCAACGCATCTAGCTCTGAACAGTTGACCGTATCGCCAACCGTCAAATTCGGCAGAACCACTTCTTGATCTTCAATGGCTGCATCGGGATCATCCGAACCTTCAACATAGGCACGGAAAAAGCCGGGAAAATCGATGCGCTTTCCGGTGGCTTTGAATTCAGCATTGTCTACCTGAATCAATGCAGTGATATGGGTCTGACGCGCTTCGGCCATTTGAGTGGCGACGGTGCGCTTCCAAATCAGGTCATACAGGTTGAGTTCACGACCGGACAACCCTGTTTCTTGAGGGGTGCGGAACGTTTGGCCTGCGGGACGAATGGCTTCGTGAGCCTCCTGAGCCCCCTTCGATTTGGTTGAATACTGGCGGGGTTGAGGGCTGAGGTAGTCTGAGCCATACTTGGTTTCCACACAAGAGCGGGCAGCGGCGATCGCCTGCTGTGACAGGTTTACCGAGTCCGTTCGCATATAGGTGATGTAGCCATTCTCATAGAGGCTTTGCGCAACTCGCATCGTGTCGCGGGCAGACAGCCGCAGCTTGCGGTTTGCCTCTTGCTGGAGTGTTGAGGTGGTAAATGGCGGAGAGGGCTTTCGAGTCGATGACCGTTCTTCTAAATTGCTGACGGCCCATTGCCCGTCTTGGAGTCGCTGCTGGAGGGCACGAGCCTCCGCCTCATTCAGCAGCAGAACATTTCGGCCTGCCGCAATTTGCCCGGTCGATTCATCGAAATCACTGCCTGTGGCCAGCCGGGTTCCGTTGAGGGTAACCAGTTTGGCCTCAAATGGACTGTCCTCTTTTAGCAGGGTTGCCTTCAGATCCCAATAGCTACCTTTCCGGAAAGCTCGGCGTTCTCGCTCTCGCTGAACGAGCAACCGGACAGCCACCGACTGCACCCGTCCTGCGGACAGGCCAAAAGCAATTTTCTTCCACAGCAATGGAGAAAGAGTGTAACCGACCAGCCGATCGAGAATGCGTCGCGTTTCCTGGGCGTGAACGAGTTGCTCGTCGATGTCTCGGCAGTTATCGATGGCCTGTTGAATCGCTTCTTCTGTAATCTCGTGAAACACCATTCGCTTGGTCGGCACCTTGGGCTTTAGAACCTCTAATAAGTGCCAGCTGATGCTTTCTCCTTCGCGGTCTTCGTCTGTCGCGAGAACCAACTCGTCGGCGTCCTTTAAGGCATCTTTTAACGCTTTGACGACCTTCTTCTTGTCTTTCGGAATGACGTAGAGCGGCTCGAAATCCGCCTCGTAGTTAACGCCAATCGTCGCCCAGGGTTCCCCTTTCACATCGGCAGGAACTTCCTTCGCTGAGGGCGGCAAGTCACGGATATGCCCCATCGACGCCTCAACCTGATAGTCCGATGGCAAATAATTTCGGATGGTTTTTGCTTTCGTTGGTGATTCAACAATAACCAGCTTTGACATGAGCTTTCTGACTGCCTAATGACTATAAAAACAATGATTGAGAGGGCAATGGACGATGCGTTAACGATTTTCAGTTGACGATTTTCAGATGCGTAAACCCTAGACGGCTATCTAGATAACCGTAGAGCCGCTGGCGATCGCCCAAGATCGATTCAGTACAGCAAGTGCATCCATCATAGACATACTTAGTAAAAACATACCCATTTTTCTTGCATCATGACCTGACAAACATCTGACGAAAATATTTACCACTCGCTAGCCCCATAACCATTAACCACCCATAACCATTAACCACTAGAGGAATGAGCTTAAGATTATCGAAACTAATGCCTACATACCGCTTACTCTTCTTAAAAATCAAGACTTATGAGCATTGTAAGTAAGTGCTATATCATTTGCGGTGAGGTGTTCAGTGTTTTATGACAGATTGTTTCGAGTCTTTGAAAAGAGTGTCAATTGTGTTCCAAACGAACCCTGCGTCTCAGACTCTAGTGCGAGTTGAGCGACCTCGGCTTACACGGGGCTTCAGTTCATGACTGACTTCTGTTCCTTCAGTTCCTAACGTAGTGGGTTGCCTGGAATAGTGGTTCTGCCCAGAGGAATGGTTCTGTCCAGCGAATCTGTTCTGTTGATCTGCATTTCGTTTAATCTACATTTCGTTAATCTACGGATGCATGTGCCCACTGTATGCGCCCATAACCCGCTCCGCCTCCACACAGGTCTATGCTCTAACTGATTTATGTTCCAACTGATCGGTGTTCTAGCTGAGTTCTAACCGAGTTCTAACCGAGTTCTAGCTGAGTTCTAACCGAGTTCTAACCGAACTGGCGAGAGCTAAACGAGAGCTATATGAGCAGACTATGTATCCATACTGAATTAATAATGGCGAAAAAGCCCGAATTCGTTTAATCATCATCCGCTCTGCTCTAGAATGTTGGGTGGTAAAGCTGCTACTATCGCTCAGACAGCAGATACGTCGTTTCCAGAGATATCTCAATTAACACCTATGGATTTTGCAACTCTCTCTGCTCAGCTCCATGCCAGCGTCGTTATTCCAGAAGCCATCGTGGTGGCGACGCTGTTGGTCGTTCTAATTGGCGATCTGATTGTGGGGCGATCGCAAGCCTCAAAATGGACCCCATATGTATCAATTATTGGGCTATTGGGTTCTATTGCAGCGCTCTACTTTCAATGGAACCTGACGGACCCAACATCTTTTCTAGGAGCCTTTACTGGAGATACCCTCAGCGTCGTGTTTCGCGGCATCATTGCGGCTTCAGCAGCCGTTACGATTCTGATGTCGGTGCGCTACGTTGAGCAATCGGGCACTCCGCTGTCAGAATTCATCATCATTCTTCTAACAGCAGCAATTGGCGGCATGTTCCTCTCTGGGGCGTCAGAACTGGTGATGATCTTCGTTGCATTGGAAACGCTCAGTATTTCTTCGTATCTCCTGACGGGATACATGAAGCGCGATCCCCGCTCAAATGAGGCGGCGTTGAAATATCTCCTAATTGGTGCCGCAAGTTCTGCCATTTTCCTCTACGGGTCATCGCTGCTCTACGGCTTGTCTGGAGGAGAGACGCAGTTGAGTGCGATCGCCGAGCACATGGTCGGTGGAGAAGAACCCATTGGACTCATCATCGCCCTAGTATTCGTCATTGCAGGAATTGCCTTTAAGATTGCAGCGGTTCCCTTTCACCAGTGGACGCCTGATGTATACGAAGGATCGCCAACCCCCGTAGTCGCGTTTCTTTCTGTAGGGTCTAAAGCCGCAGGTTTTGCCCTGGCTATTCGGCTCCTGGTGACGGCATTCCCTGCTGTGTCTGATCAGTGGCGGTTCGTGCTGGCGGCGTTGGCAGTTCTGAGCATGGTCTTAGGAAACGTCGTTGCTCTCGCTCAGACCAGCATGAAGCGAATGTTGGCCTATTCATCCATCGGTCAAGCGGGTTTCGTCATGATTGGGCTGGTCATCGGCACAGATGCAGGCTACTCCAGCATGTTGTTCTATTTGCTGGTCTACCTGTTCATGAACCTCGGCGGCTTTGCCTGCGTCATCCTCTTCTCCTTGCGAACCGGGACGGACGAAATTGCCGAGTATAGCGGTTTGTATCAGAAAGATCCGTTGCTGACATTGACCCTCAGCATCTGTCTCCTATCCCTCGGAGGGATTCCTCCTCTGGCAGGCTTTTTTGGCAAAATCTACCTCTTCTGGGCAGGCTGGCAGGCAGGAGCCTATGGTCTGGTGTTGGTGGGTCTATTGACGAGCGTCGTATCCATCTATTACTACATTCGCGTGGTGAAGATGATGGTCGTCAAAGAACCTCACGAAATGTCCGCTTCAGTCAAGAACTATCCAGAAATTCGCTGGAATCTTCCAGGAATGCGCCCGATTCAGGTGGCGCTTGTCTTTGCCCTCGTCACAACTTCGATTGCAGGTATTCTATCTAACCCGCTATTTACGTTGGTCAATACCTCTGTAACTCGAACGACAATTCTCCAGGCTCCTCCAGCGCAGCTGATTACGGCAGATACGCCATGTTCGTCCAGCAATTTAGAGACCTGTGTCAGTGTCGCAGAGACTCAAGTTCTAAACTAGGTCAGAGTTGAAAGTTTATGGGGTGAGTTTGTTGGGTGTGAATCAACTCAGTGCCCACTCATCTGGGTGTTAACCAATTTTAGAGAGAACCGTAACGGTTCTCTCTTTTTGTTTAGCGTTCCATAAGAAATGGAACCAACTCTTGATATTCCTGATTCCTGGCGTCTCGGTGGAAATCCTAACCCATAGGCTTTGTCTTCTGTTACGACTTGGCAAAGTCTACAGCACTTAAGGACGGTTGTGTGGGGCGCGGTGCGCCCCACACAACCGTGCCTGTGCTTAATGCGAATGCACATCGCTATAGGGCTCATCTCAGGGACGTTGAGGCACGGACTGTCGAAACTTTGCATGCCGAGATTGCTGAGAGGTTAGCTCAGATCAGTTCAGAGGATGTTCGTCACTGGTTCACTCATTGCTGTTACTGTAATTGACGCACCTGCATACCGCTATAAAACCCTACTGGTAGGGGCAAGGCAATACTTTGCCGCTACCAATAGGGTAAAGTTGCAGTGACCTAAACTCCAATTCAAGAGCGGGCGGCATATTCTTCTACAGGGCTGACCGCCGAGCGCTCGACGTGGAGAGGCAAAGTGAGGGTCACGGCAGTGCCTTGATCGGGAACACTCGAAATGCTGATCTGTCCGTCATGGGCACGAATCACCTGATGACAGAAGTAGAGTCCCAGGCTGATTCCCGTGAGCTTGGGATTTTCTGTCGTGCCGAGACACAGCTGAAACAGGCGATCGCGCGTTCGTTCGGGAATGCCCGTCCCATCGTCAGCAACCATGCAGACCCACTGCTGCTGAGACGTGTGGAGCTGAACCCGGATATTCGTGCCGGGCGGATTATGGATCACCGCATTGCGGAGGAGATGATCAAACACCCGCAGGAGGAGCGGTTGATCCGCAGACACCATTGCATGTTCATTCGCGCAGTCTACCTCAACCGTTGCCTGGTTATCGGCCATAAATGCAGCGAGATCGGCGATCGCCCCTTGCATAATCTGATAAGGCTTGACGAGCGATCGCTCCAGCTCCACCCCCTGGGTCTTAAAGATATAGGCTTCTTGCAGGGCATTGAGTTTTCGGAGCTGCCGCTCTCCGGCGCTCACCATCATGTCGAGGCAGTGGCGCTGTAAATGAATGGGGTCTTGGGGCTGGCTTTGGAGATTGCCCAGCACCATCAGATTGCCTTTGACCGTCGTCAACAAATCATGAGAAACCGCATGCAGCAAGACATCCTTCAATTGGCTCAGCTCTTCTAGCTCGTGCATGTTGTCTTCAAGCTGCTGAGTCCGCTCTTTGACCTGGTGTTCGAGTCCGGTGTTTAGCTCTTGCACTTGGGCGTAGAGTTGGCCTTGCTGAATGGCGATCGCCACCTGAATCGCCAGTTTCTCCAGCAGCTCTTTCTCAAACGTGGTCCAGTGGCGGGGAGCGTCACAACTGTGGGCCACCAAAATGCCATACAGCTTGTCATTGACGAGAATCGGTACCCCCAGCGACGCCTTCACATGGAACCGTTGCACGCATTCTTGGAGAAACGATAGGCAGGGAAACTGATCGAGCTGTTCCATGTCATCAATCGCCACAATCGGCATGTGCTTAAAGACATGAGACACCTCGTGATACAGCCCTTCTCGCATGTGTTCTCCCATAAGGGATGAGAACTCAGTCCCCACAGCCTCAGCCACCACCTCTCCCGCTCCAAGCTCATCAAATCGTCCGATAAATACGCGACTCGCTTGCAAAAGCTGTCGGACTTCATGCACGGTGGTGTTTAGAATCTGTTTCAGGTCAAGGGTTTGACGAATGTGGAGGGCAAGGGTTCCCAAGAGGCGATCGCGCTCGACCGACAGCCGCAATTGCTCATCGGCCCGCTTTTGCTCGGTGATGTCTCGAGCCACCAGCAACAGGTAGGATTCTGATTGAATGGTAATGACTTCAGCGGAGACCAGGGCAAAGACGTTGTCACCTGATTTCGTGCGAAACTCGAATTGTTTGTTGCGAACAGGCCGCTGCTGTCGGAGCTGTTCGATGAGCCAGTGGCGATCGCCCTCATGCACCCAAAGCCCCAGTTCTCCAACTGTTTTGTGAATCACCTCATCGTGCTGATATCCCGACAGTTCGAGGAACTTCTCGTTCACATCAATAAAGCGTCCATCAGCCAGGGTGCTAATGGTCATCGCATCAGGACTGAAGCCAAACGCCTTTGAGAACTTCTCTTCTGAATCGCGCAGGGCTTGCTCGGCCTGAACCCGCTCCGTCACATCTTGAATGACTCCCATCATGCAAGAATCGCGAATGGCGACCTGCTCAATCATGTGGCGTAACTCGCCATCGGGACGGGTCATCCGATATTGCACAGCATAGGGCTGATGGGTCTGCACGGCCTGGTTGTAGGCGTGTTCAACCCGTTCCCGGTCGGCCTCAACAATCCGAGTGAGAATCAACGAGCGGCTGATTGCAGACGCATGGCTGGGGTCATCCGCTCGGCTCTTTTCCTGCCCTTCGTTTATTTCTTTGTTTCGCTCTTCGTCTCGACGATTGTTCAGCCCATCGTTTCGCCCATCGTTCAACCCTAGAAGCTGCATCAGCTCGTTCGATACAGTCCACTGGTGCGTTTGCAGATCATATTCCCAGTGGCCCAGTTGCGCGATGCGCTGGGCATTCCGCAAGCTTGCATCTCGCTTCTTCAGAAGAGCCTGCATGGTGCGCTGCTCGCGCACGGCTGTCGAGACGATGAGCGTGGTGGTGCCAATCACCGCGATAAAGGTCTGAAGAAGCCAAACGGCAGACTGGTCGGTGAGCGCTGCACGGTCAACAAAAATGCCGACACCCTGGACAAATCCTGAAGTGGCGATCGCCGCAATGAGCCCGCTACCAACGACCGCTGGCAGTTGGCCAAACCTCAGCATCGCCCAGATCAGCAGCGGCACGGGCAGATATTCGAGGGGATATTGCCCCAACCAGATAGGGAGAGACTGATGAAAGACCCCCCAACTGCTAGTCAGCAGCAGCATTAGCCAGAGCAGTCCCTCAACCACTACAACCGGAATTCTTCGTTGGGCATACTCTCGATTCCAGGGCTGACTCGGTGGCTGACTGAATAGCTGACTCACCAGCATCAGCACGGGAGCCACCATGAGAATCCCGATGCCATCCCCCAGGCAAAAGGCGGCCCATTCTCGCCATGGAGAAGCCTTGCCCAGTTGATTCAGCACAGACAGAGCGGCAATAGAAATCGTTCCATTGAGGGTTGAGGCAAAAACGATGGAAATGCCCACAAATCCAATGGCATCTTGCAGGTGATTGAGTCTGCGGCTGATCCCCATGCGTTGCAACAACCATGTTCCTAGAATCGCTTGCAGCGTCGCGCCGGAGGCTCCGGCAGCGGCGTAGGCCCATGAATGGGCGTGGTCGTAATCCAGCAAGAAAGCGCCCAGGAAAACCCCTGGCCATCGACTGCATCCGTAAATGATGAGTCCGGCCATCGCAATGCCCGCTGAGGGCCAGACAGGAGATCCGACGCTAGAAAATGCATGAATGGAGACAATCCAGTTACCGACAAACCAGTAGGAAGCGGCGATCGCACTAATCGACAGAAAATAAGGCATCCAGCGGGTTTTCATAAGCACATCACTGAGCGCGGTACGGAGTGGAGACCGCAAATGTTCAGGCGAATCTTGACGTTAGTCTCAGGGGCGATTCATCTTCAGGGGTTTCACTCCCTAGCTTGCGACAGATTAAAGGGGGTAACTTCCTCCGAGTGGATGAGCCAAAACTCTGATTGGGTGAGCCATCCCCACCCACGGGAAAGTTTCCAAAAGGACTATCTCAAAGAATTCCATTCCATAGAAGTCCATCCCATAGAAGTAAAATAGGCGATAGGGATATATCGGTAATGATATTTGGGCGTGCGGGCACACGTACATGTTGAGCGAAGTAAAGCATCGAAGAATCGAGCTTTACCCCCTTCATCCCCCCTTGCGAAGTGGGGAAATGCCTGTTCTCCCCCTTGCGAAGGGGGAATTAGAGGGGGTCACGCTAAACAAGTGCGCACCCCGAATGCCCAAATATCATTACCGGCTTACTAATACCCCTATTCGGAGAGGTTGGCAGCGTGCGTTATTGTTCGTTACATTGCGACAAAGATTGAAATCTCCTATTGATGCCATTCTTACATGTCATGGTTATGGCCTGTTCTGCATGCCATGTTGGGTGAAGCGATAGCGCAATGCGCGTTGGCTTAGTGCCGATTCGAAATCTCTCTAGAAGGTCTGGGAGCCGACCCCCTGGCAGGGTTTGGGCAGGCTAAATATGATTGGGTAGGGCGCGGTTACAAACTGCTACAAACGCACCCATAGAGCTGAAAACATAAAGCAGCATCGGTTGCCGTGTGTTTTCAACGCTCGCTGATATTCATTCATAGCGATAAATGTTGGCATTGAGCTTTTCGTTCTGTGCCATTTCACCTTACGCTAGTAGCCAAAGACCTGTAATGACCTGTTGAAAGCAGACGAGGAGCCATGCAAGAGAAATCCTTGCACTCAACATCACTTTATTCTTCTCAATCTCTATCATCTTCCGCTGATGAGTTGACGGAGACGTTTGTCCCCGATCCCCGCTTTGAGCGAGGGCTGGAAGGGCGGCGGCGCAAAGCAGCAGCAACGCTCATGGGAGTGTGGACTGGAACGGTGACCCTGCACCTTTTACCCGTGGGCAGTTGGATTGTGTTTGGACTGACTGCCGTGGTGGGAATTCATCTTCTGGTGATCTTCTTCAAGCGTCCCAATGCCTCTGGAGAGGCTATCGACTCAGAACGGGCAATAGACAGTGATGCTGACCTGCCGTTTATGTCATTACTGGTGGCCGCCAAGAATGAAGAGGCCGTGATCGAGTCACTGGTGCATGATCTGTGTAATCTCAGCTATCCGAGCGATCGCTACGAACTCTGGATTGTGGATGATGCCAGCTCCGATCAGACGCCTCAAATTCTGGATCAGTTAACACTCAAGTATCCCCACCTCAATGTGTTTCATCGCCCTGAGAATGCAGGGGGAGGGAAGTCGGGTGCCCTGAATGATGTTCTGCCCAAAACCCAGGGCGATATTTTGGGCGTGTTTGATGCGGATGCTCAGGTGGGGCAAGATGTGCTCAAGTCGATCGTTCCTCTCTTTCAACACCCTAAGGTGGGCGCGATTCAACTTCGCAAAGCCACGATGAATTGGCAGGAGAACTTCTGGACTTACAATCAAGCCTCTGAAATGCTCTTCGACAGCTTCATGCAGGCCCGCCGAATTGCCAATGGCGGCATCGGAGAACTTCGGGGAAATGGTCAATTTGTGCGACGTTCAGCGCTCCAGCAGTGTGATGGGTGGAACGAGCAGACTATCACCGATGACTTGGATCTGACCCTCAGACTTCACTTAAACGACTGGGATATTCACTTCCTCTCTGATCCCGCTGTTGGAGAAGAAGGGGTGACCAGTGGGCTGGCGCTCTGGCACCAGCGGAGTCGGTGGGCAGAAGGTGGCTATCAGCGCTATTTGGATTACTGGCGTTTGATTATTCGCAATAAGCTGGGGTATCGAAAGTCCTTTGATTTGCTGACGTTTCTCTTCCTGCAATATATCGTTCCAACAGCGGCTCTCCCCGATGCCCTGATGGCGATCGCCCGTCACCGACTTCCGATTTTGAGTCCATTAACAGGGCTCGTCGTCTGCTTTTCGTTCTTGTTTATGTCCATTGGCATTGGTGAAGCTCAGTTTGCTGAATTGAGAGCCAAGAAATTGAAAGCCAAGAAGGTACAGGCCAAGAAGGTACAGACAAAGAAAGTACAGGCCAAGACATTGCAGGCTCAGAAATCGCAGGCACAGAGGCGATCACTCCCCGATGCTGACATGTCCACCCCATCGCTCTCCATTCTTGAGATTGTCGGAACCTCGTTACGAACCTTAGGGTCATCCGTAATGGGAACGCTGTACATGGTGCACTGGATTCCAGTGGTTGCCGCCACAACATTTCGGATCTCAGTTCGGCCCAAGCGTTTAAAGTGGGTGAAGACAGCACATCGCGGTACGTCAACATGAGTGGGCAAGAATCACTAGCTCGATCCTTCATGGTTCTCAGTTTCGTTTCTGCCGGACTGATTGGGGTGGGGCATGCGTTTGACAGTCGCCCGCAACAGACCTCTCCCCAAACGATTCGTCGTGCGCTCGCGAAGTCGCCCAAGCTGTTGGCGACCCATCAGCAGTTGGCAGAGTCGATTCAGCCCACGCGCGTTGCCTTGGATGAAGGGTCGTCCCCCGTCTCCAATTCTCAAATAGGAGATGAGGCAGGCGATAAGAACATCGCTCTCGTGGGCGATCGCCCCTCTCCACGGCAGCAGATTGAACATCGGGTGGAGCCGATTACCGTCCTCCTTTCCGAGCAGGCGGTTCAGCTCATCGCCTCATCAGGTCTGGCAGCGGGCTCTTCGACGCCACAAACTGTCGATCGAGATGTCGATCGGGAGAATGCAGCCAGGTCTACCGCATCACTGGCACTCAATCGATCCGCCGAGCGAAGTGACCTTGAACCGTTGAATGCCCAGGCTCAGCCACCCTCATCGGAGGCTCGACCCACCCGTGAATCGGAGGCTTCGGTATCCCGCACGGCTCAGTCTCCCATCTTGAGCACTGAATCTCAGCCAACGCGCACGGATTCTCGTGCTGATTCCAGAGTCTCCTTTGT
>JAYKJC010000248.1:0-4935 GCA_035285885.1 Leptolyngbyaceae cyanobacterium
CCAATGGTTGTGTCACGCCGAGTTGGCCAGGTAAACAAATGAAATTTGGGTTCAGAGACTGCATCGACCCTAAGATTCAGTTCCCAAACAGGAAATACACCCGGTGCCCTGTTAAGGTTGTCCAGAAACGCTTCATTCAGTTCAGCTTCCCTTTCATCTGCCTGGAGCATCCATCGACGCACTTCAGGGATGCTTAATACCCCCAGTTCGTTTTGCAGGGTCAGGTTCGCAACCGTCAAAACCGGACTTGGGTCTGCGACCTGCTGCATCACACCCCCTTCATCGAAGTCAATTAGTTGAAGCACCTGATACTCTTGGGCAATCCAGTTTTGGATGATGAAATGAAATCGAAATAAGCAACTAATCACCAGGCAGATCAGTGTGGTAATCACCAACTGTTGTCGAATTGGGGGTGGCGGCAGTATGAAGTTCCCCGTCGATAGCTGAAAGATCTTCGGCAACACAGTGTAGATAGCAAAAATAATGGGCCAGGCGATAAACACCAGGGGCCTTGTGTCCGCGTCCCAGATCTCAAAGAGAAATAGGCTCGTGAGTGCACTCGTCACCCATATGGCTGGTTTTAAAGTGATATCAAAGATTGGGAGTTTCCATTTCCGTCCCGCGAGCACCCATCCAATCGCGATGGTTAAAAAGACCCACGCCATAGTGAACAGAATGCGTGGCGTGCCGACCAGTTCTCTAGAAAAATCTTGGGTATCGGTCGAAGGAGCGGGGGAATCTGGTGGGAGCAGACCTGCATCGATGTTGTAGTAACTGAGTCCGGTTAGTCCCCAGGAAAGGAGGCTCAGCCAAAACACGGTTTGCCACGAAAAGGCTTGTTTGGGCCAAAAAGTATCAAAGAGCTGCCGAACTGCATCGTTGAGTTGCTTCAATAGCCAGTTCATCGAAGGGTCGGCTCCTCATGTGTCGTCAGATGTCGTCAGATGTCGTCGTTTTACATCTTTCCCACACATTAACTGATTAAGCGGGATTCGTGATATCAATCACACGGGTCACCTGGAGTGCAACTAACAAAATCAGGATCACTCCGTAGCTCAGGGCATTTCCGGAAATCACGGTTTGTAGAATATCGGGCTGAGCCACGCCTGCTTTCGATTGCCGGGGGCGAACTGCAACGGCCTGAAAAAGGAGTCGCCGACCTGATGTTAGATTTGCTGTATCAAAAAAAGGCTGATCGCTGAGGAAGCGTTGCAGCAGAACAAATCCCAGCCACTCTATCCCGATCGTTCCAAAGAACGTGATGAAGAATACTGGGATGAGCCATGTGATGATCGTGGGATCCCATTGTCCCAATGCAATATAGTTGATGATTTGAATTTTTAGGGCAGTCGGTAGCAGGAAGGGGCTTGAGAAAAAAAACAACCAGCCGACGATAGTGGACAGCAAGTTGATGGATGTCGCAAATTCAACGCATTTGCGAGGAGGAAATTCCATCTGCTTCTGAATAATCGTCGCTTCGATGGCGATCGCCATCACCAGGAAAAGAACCTGAGTGGCAATGATCTTCAGCGGAAGAACATAAAGGGTGTCCATTGGAGGGTAGGTTTATGCATTGGAAGGACATCTAATAGGGGCTGGATGCAACGATTTCTCACAACTGCTGACATCTACAAAATCATTCTACGAAAATTAGTGTAATAATAAGCTCGGCTCTACCATTAGCGTTTACTTTGTGGATTCTTAGAAAAGCTACGCTGCCCGTAGAGGTTTCTTTGTATAGAACACTCGTGGTAGTGCTTACCGCTACACCATGACTCACTCGTAACAATTTTCATCCACAAAGACTGGATATTGACGGATACTTCAAACCATAGCCCAGTTTTCAATTCGAACAACCCTTCGCTCAAGCCCTGATACTATTTGCCCATGACTCTGCGAACTATGACACGAACTGGTGTTGGCATTCAGACGGCCCAGAATCGATCAGAAAGGATTACCGGCCAAATTCACGTCTATGACGGAGCCGGAAAAGGTAAGTCTCAAGCCGCCCTCGGTGTTGTGCTGCGATCCATTGGCCTTGGAATTCGTGAATTTTTGGAAACGCGAGTGCTGCTCTTGCGGTTTCTCAAAGGTCCCGGACGTACCTATGACGAAGATGCCGCCATTGAAGCCCTGCAACGAGGCTTTCCTCATCTCATTGACCAGGTGAGAACGGGGCGGGCAGATTTTTTTGGCCCGGATGATGTGACAAAGTTTGATCGACAAGAAGCCCAGCGTGGATGGGATGTTGCCAAAGGGGCGATCGCCTCTGGACTCTACTCTGTCGTGGTGCTTGACGAACTCAATCCGGTGCTGGACTTAGGATTGCTCCCGGCGGAAGAGGTCGTCAAGACGCTCAAGCACAAGCCCCAGCATCTAGAAGTGATTGCTACCGGACGGGGCGCTCCCCAACCCTTGCTGGATATTGCCGATCTGCATTCTGAAATGAAGGCGCACCATCATCCTGACGCGGCAGTTCACGGCATTGCTGGCATCGAAATCTACACCGGAGACGGCAAGGGCAAATCAACCAGTGCCCTGGGCAAAGCCCTCCAGGCCATTGGGCGGGGCATCAGCCAGGACAAGTCACATCGGGTGCTGATTATGCAGTGGCTCAAAGGCGGCAAAGGCTATACGGAAGATGCGGCGATCGCCGCTCTCCGTCAGATTTATCCAGAACTGGTGGATCACCAGCGCTGTGGGCGAGATGCCATCGTATGGCGGGGGCAGCAACAGGAAATTGATTATGTTGAAGCAGAACGGGGGTGGGAAATTGCGCGGGCGGCGATCGCCTCTGGCCTCTACAAAACCATCATGCTTGATGAACTGAATCCCACGGTCGATCTAGAGTTGTTGCCTCAGTCGCCCATCGTCCAGGCCCTGTTGAGAAAACCCCGAGATACTGAAGTCATCATCACCGGACGTTGCAAACATCCGCCCGCTTATTTTGACCTGGCCAGCGTTCATTCTGAAGTCTGCTGCCACAAGCACTACGCCGAAAAAGGAGTCAATCTCAAGCGTGGAGTTGATTTCTAAGCTTTTGGTATGACGAGAGGGGGAACAGAAATCCCCCCATTCCGTCGTATGTTATTCATCGGCACAGCGCTATACGCTGGAATCAGCAACTCTCATGATTGGGTTAACCCTCCGTATAGCGCCGCCTAACACTGTCTAACGACGGGCAAATTTGTGCTTAACCAGTGCGCATAGCGCTGTAACAGAGCAATTCTCATTTTGGAAATTCAGGGGGCACAATGGTCGCCGCAAGCGACCATTGTGCCCCCTTGAATCAATACAAGTGAGCGCCGATGGGGCGCGAAGTCTTTCAAAATGAGAGTTGCTGGCGCTGTAAGCGTAGATTTTTGGATGAACTCTAGTTATGTTATGTTAGGTTCGATAACAACATAGTAAACAAGTAGAGCGGTGTACAAAATCACGCTCTGCACTAAGAAAAGTCCGGGCTACTGCATTTGGCAGATTGCCTCGACTATTTTTTTTGCCAAATTGTCACATGGTGACGCATTTTTTTTAACTTTTTAAAATCTGAGGGTTGCTTTGATGAATCTAGTTACTGCTCTGGGATTGATGGCAGGTACACTCACCACCGCAGCTTATTTACCCCAATTAATTAAGACATGGCGTTCTAAGTCGGCTGGAGATATTTCCTGGTCAATGCTGATTACACTCTGCCTCGGCATTGTTCTCTGGTTGGTTTACGGAGTGTATGTTCATGATGTTCCCGTGATTTTGGCCAACGTCCTCACGCTCCTGCTCACCTCATTCATTTTGATTCTCAAGATTCGATATCGAGCACCTGTCAATTCACTCACTATTCCTCAGTCCTCGTTGGTGGATTCAGGAATGCCCATTCAATAGAATGTCTTCTGGTTTGTTTTCCCACTGATATTCTCTAGGGCAGGACTTACGCGAGTCCTTCATATCTAGCGCATTTTTTGGAGTGGTGGCAGGTATAGCCCGGTACATATTTAGCGTATTCCTTGGTCCCATCGTCTCGCTGGGAATGCCCGCACGAGCCTCTGGCTCTCGTTCAAATTGGAGCCAGAGGCTCTCGCAGCGGCTCCCTGCCAGAGTCAGGGAACCAGAAATTAGAGAACGCTAAATATGTACGCAGCCCGCCACCCCCTGCAAAAATGCGTGAGTTCTATAGAGATCTGAATATTTCCGGCACCATATTTTTTGGGGTAAGCACACAACAACTGCTTACCCCTTTTACGTTTTGCGAGTGAGCCTTCCCCAGGGGAGATTCCCTCCTAGCCATTGCTTAGAATTCAAGGCATAACATGAGTAGAGCTGATTAGAGCGGCTTACGCGAAGTTTAATCCCCCCTTGGCTGGATTCCCTTAAATCCTCCGTCAAAAGGGGAACAATGTCTGAGTGATACTTGCTCTATCACCCACTCGCTTGCATCTATTTCTTGCACTTATATCTACTTATGTTGACCACTCTGCCGGATTTCTATCCTCCCTTGATGAACCCCTCGCTTGTGCGAATGTTCCAGTGGACGTTGCCGTTCTACGCGAGAATTCGGAACCGAATGACTGTGAAAATCAGTGCAGAGGATCAAGCACAACTAGCAGCCCTGCAAGGGAAGCGTGTGCTGCTGTTAGCCAATCATCCGACCTATTTTGATGACTGGATTGCTGTCTTCATCCTGTCCGCTCACATTCATCAATCGTTTTATTATCTGGCTGCATATGAACGTTTTCGAGGACTAGAAGGACGGCTCATTCAACGACTGGGAGCGTATTCCATTCGTAGAGGATTGGGCGATCGCCCCAGTGTTGCCATGACTCGAACCCTACTGATGCAGTCGGGGTGTAAGCTGGTGATTTTTCCCGAAGGCGGCTGTTCCTATCAGAACGACACCGTGATGCCCTTTCGCACAGGAGCCATTCAAATTGCATTTCAAGCGCT
>JAYKJC010000249.1:0-4217 GCA_035285885.1 Leptolyngbyaceae cyanobacterium
CTCCCTGAGCTGTATGTCGTGCCGCTCTGCATCAAATATCGCTACACAAAAGATATGGCATCGATCATTGTTCGAACCTTGGCGAAACTGGAGCGGGAACTGGGCATTACTCCTATGCCAATAGCCACACCCTATGAGCGACTGCGCATCGTCGCTGAATATCTGCTTGATCGGTTTGAGCAGCGGCATGAGTTGCCACCTCTCGGAGGTTCTGGGCGATCGCTCAACGAACGCATTACTCGATTGCGCACCTACTGGGTTACCAGTTGTGAGCAGCGATTGGGCATTCTTGCGGCTCCCCAAAAACCTGTGCGAGAACGGGTGTACAAAATTCAGGCGGCTCTTGAAGAACAGGCAGAAGTGCTGGCTCAGCAAAATTTTGAAGACTATGATGTCATGCACGAAATCGCTACCAATCTACTGAATTTTGATGCGATTTACGATGGCTACGTGGCGGCATCCCCAACTCCAGAACGGTTTCTCGATACCCTGATTCGCATGGAACGGTATGTGTTTCGCATCGACTATCCCACCCCAAAGGCCCATCGACAGGTGATGCTACAGGTGGGGAACCCGATAAATCTGCAAGACTATTACGCCGATTATGTGGGCGATCGCTCACATGTCATTCAACAGGTCACTCAACAGCTTCAAGACCACGTCCAGTCGAAGCTAGATGCTCTGTCTGCCCTCAAACATTCACCGATTCAGCCGGTCACCCGTCCTTGAGGGATGAGCAAGGTTACACGACTTGGCAAAGTTTACGAAGAGAAGAGGGGCAGGAGACCTGAGACGGTAAGAACAAGGGTGTCCGCATAGCCGAAAGGACTGCAAGAACAGATGGGGTCGGAACTTTTCCTGATCGAGGGCGTCTTCAACTGTGGATATCTATATCAAAACTTTATGTAGCATGCGGTAGAAATCTCTTGGGCGATCGCCTTTGTGCAAAATTTTGTACGAAATTCTGGGCGATCGCACAGGACTTCTCGCAAAACTGATCCAGGTCTGTCAACGTCCTGATCTAGTTCTTTTCGACTATTCCTGGCAAGGTATTTGTGAGAGAAAAATTAACTAGTTTGTATGTATCACTAATCGTCGATCGATTGATATGATACAGACAAACCTCTGAAGGCGATGTAAAACTTTGGTGTAGAGTCCCCGTTAAACCATCATTGCATCACACCAAAAGGGAATCGATATCACAGACTCAGTGCGTATATCTGCGTATGATTTGTCGGTATCGGTCATCGCATGACTACCGTTTTGGAATGACATTGCCCGTGGTTCCATGTAGCCTCCTGAGCAATTCATTCACTCCAGTTATCTGGAAATTCATGCACTGGCTATGAAGCGTACCTATAAGTTCTTCAGCCCCTGGGAGATGACTAATGAAAGCAACCGTTAAGCCTCCTGCTCAGGTCATTCAAGGTTCTGTTGAATGTCCGGAGTGCGGTCGGCATACTATCGTCGAACTCAGTCCGAATATTTATCACTGCATTAATTGCAATTTTGAGCGCAATCTATCTGAAGATGATCACGAAGAAAAGGAAGGAAACGCCTTACCGATTCTCGCTGTCATCGGAACGATTTTGCTGATTCTTGTTCTTTAATGTTCGCAGTGATAACGCTGATGTTCAGGTTTCAATGCTGTTAAGCAATTGGAGAATTGCCTTCCTTACGATCACGACAAACTAAGTTACTAACTTGAGTTATCAACTTGCAAGTAACTGGCATCAACGCCCTACTGCTCACACATCATCAGGGAATTATCGGAATCATAAAAGGTCGGTAGGTTTATCGATTAACAGGGTGCATCTTCAATTTCTGTGGTTCGAAGATAATCGACAACTGACCGACATGAATCAACAATCTGCATCAACAGATAAGCCTGCATCAACAGGTAGACCTGCATTAGTAGACCTACATTAACAGTGGTGGCGATCGCCAATCGATTTACAACTGATGTATTCTTTGAACGCCTGTGAAAATTCCAAAGTTTTCATAGGCGTTATTTTTCACGGGCGTCATTTATGGGCGTTCGCCATAAAAGGGCATAACCCTAACGGTCTCTTGCCATCTCAACCGCCTGTATCCACCCTAACGGTCATGCTCCGTAGATGCAACAGAGCAAGACAATTGTCGTTTCGATCCTTATGAAGGAGTAAAGAAAGTGTAAAGGTGCCGATGCACAAGGCGTATCATTGCCCCTCAACGTCTCTCATGCCACGCAATACTTTAGCCAGATGCAACTGATGGCTGTATGGATTCTGAGACGCACTCGAACATCCCAAGGTTCCCGCTTACCTCACTTCTCTAAAAGCCCACTCGACTTAGCACGATTTACGAAGAAAAGAGAATCTTGGCCACATGCCGCGTGGTACTTGTCTAACGTATTCCTTGTTCCTAGCCTCTCGCTGGAAATGCCCGCGAGAGCCTCTGGCTCCCGTTTAAGTTGGAGCCAGAGACTCCCGCAACGGTTCCCTGCCAGAGTCAGGGAACCAAAAATTAGAGAACGCTAAACACATACGCCGCGCGCCCAAAATTCTCTTTTCTTTGTTGCAATTAGAGGAGTTTGCCAAGTTGTGAGCCCACTTTCTAGGAGCCCATTTTCTAGGAGCCCTCTAGGAGCCCACAACGCTAGAGGCAGCTCGAAGCATGTTTTGAGGCCGCAGCGCATCCACGGCAGCGGTGGGCTCATAGCCACAGTGAACCATGCAGTCTGCACATTTCGGGTTGCCGCTAGCCCGACCGTATTGGCTCCAGTCGGTGTTGTCGAGCAATTCCTGGAAGGTCTCGTAGTGGCCTTCGTTCAGCAAATAGCAAGGCTTCTGCCACCCCAACACGCTGTAGCTCGGACTTCCCCAAGGCGTACACTCGTAGTCTTTTTCGCCCACCAGAAAATCCAGAAATAGTGGATTGTGGTTGAAGTTCCATTTTTTCTTGCCAGCTTTAAATGGAGCCAGAATTTCACGGAACAACGCACGGGTCTGTTCGCGCTTGAGGAAATGATCCTGATCGGGTGCCCACTCGTAGCTATAGCCAGGAGAAATCATCATCCCATCGGTGCCCAACTCGTCGGTAACAAAGTCGAAGAATGCCTGCACTTCCTTGGGATCGGCTCCGTCAAAAATCGTGGTATTTGTCGTGACCCGGAAGCCTTTTGCCTTTGCCGCTTTAATGGCCTGTACAGCAACATCAAAGACGCCTTCGCGATCGACACATTTGTCATGCTCTTCCTTTAGCCCGTCAAGATGGACGCTAAAGGTGAGATATTCTGAAGGTTCAAATTTGTGGAGGCTCTTCTCCAGCAGAATGGCGTTGGTGCAGAGGTAGATGTACTTCTTGCGCTCGACCAAACCCCGGACAATTTCATCAATTTGAGGGTGGAGCAGCGGCTCTCCACCAGGAATGGAAACAACTGGCGCACCACATTCGTCTGCTGCTTTAAAGCACTCTTCAGGGGAAAGGTTTTGCTTGAGAATTTCCTTGGGGTGCTGAATCTTGCCGCAGCCCGAGCAGGCCAGATTGCAGCGAAACAGTGGCTCTAGCATGAGCACAAGGGGAAACTTTTTGCGGCCCTTGAGTCGTTGGGTGACGATGTATTTGCCCACGTTTAGGGCTTGCATCAGTTGAACTGCCATAGGTATCAATACTCCTCACATGTGTTCTGCGCAAACAGCAGGATAGGCGAAACGGTGTGAATACATTCTCAAAACAGAATGTTTGGGGCAATTGACGGTGCCCAATTGTGAATGAACTCAAACGTTTATGAATGTTAAGTTCTGCCAATTTAGCATACATACGCAATGCGGATAGGGCTCCTTGGGACACTGTCCGGCGATTCTTTATGGGGACATCAATCTTCAGGACTTACATAAGTCCTAATCTTTTCATAGACGGTCAAGAATGCGATCGCCCACCCGTAGGGCATTGGCGATGATGGTCAGGGTCGGATTTACGCCGCTACTCGACACAAAGAAGCTGCCATCGACAACATACAGGTTGTCTACTTCGTGGGCTTTGCAGTTCAGGTCAAGGACTGAGGTGTCGGGGTCGGAGCCAAACCGACAGGTGCCGCACTGGTGTCCCACCACCTGGAGGGGCATTTTGTTGCGGGGATAAATGCCAAAGGGGATGATGTGCTCCGCGCGATCCATCGCTTTGAGGATGTTGGTCCATCGGTTGAGGAGGCGATCGCCCGCCTTCACATTGTTGGG
>JAYKJC010000250.1:0-13890 GCA_035285885.1 Leptolyngbyaceae cyanobacterium
AATAGCTGAAATACACCTGTTTCTTGCCGTTACTGGAGCGGTTTCGGCTCAGTGATCTTTAGATCTCATCCTGGGAATGAATGCCGTTCAGAAACATCAGCAGCTTCATGTCGGTCTTCCTGGTACTCCACGGCATAAGTCTCAATGCCTGCTTCCCCTCATCCCCCAACCCCTTCTCCCAAAACCGGGAGAAGGGGAGCGAGCGGTTTGAAGTCCCTTTCCCAAGTGTGGGGATTTAGGGTGAGGGCTAATGAGTAGCAAATTTACGCCAAGCGGTACTAGTGCATCATGTCTATTCCGCTACGAAAATTCTTCCTCGAATAAGCAGTGCCCAAATTCTTGTGTGAATGCAGACATTCTGCGCACTTGTTTCGCTTTCTCTAATTTCTGGCTCCCTGACTCCGGCAGGGAGCCGCTGCGGGAGCCTCCGGCTCCACATTTGAATGGGAGCCAGAGGCTCCCGCAGGCATTCCCAGCGAGCCGCTGGGAATAAGGAAATGCAGACATGTGTGAGTGCAGATATTCTGCTTCACACAAGAGTTTGAACACACGCTAACCCGGTTGTGTATTGCAAAGTGAACGGCGAGAGCTATCCTCAAATTGAGGTTCTGGCTGATCAACAGGCTCATTCGCTACAGACGATGGTGATGGGGCGTTCAGCGATGGGTGAAACGTGTCCTGTGGAAAGAGTCTGACACCTTCGCATTCAACGTCTGCGGCAACCGTGACCCAAACACCATATCGTTGAGCAGACGCCGTAATGATCACATCCAACTGCTGACGCTGTAGAGTCAACGCCAAGTTGATCGCATACTCTCGTTCCAGTACGCTGAAATATCGAACCAGCTTAAAAATTTGATACTTTAACACAAACCCTTGGTAGAGACTACCGGCCTGGTAAAACACAAACGACTGAACAAGTGCTTCGTTTAAGAATAGTGGATACATAGGGGCAACAAAATTACGAGTGTATTAATCAGCACAAACTGCCAATACAAATTGCATGACGCGTGTTGCACGCTTCTAAAATATCTGATTTTTTCTCTTCTTTTTCCGTTTTCCATTAACGCTTCATCTAAAAAATACGTTAGATAAGGTTGTTGCCCACTGAGGATATTGACAGCTCTCAATCGGCAGAGAACGCGGGATACAGGCGCAAATTGCCCCAAAAGTTACCAGCTGCACTCCGACTCACGGTGAATTAACAGTTAACTTTTGTTAAAGAACATCCCTGCCCCTAGGATTGCATTGCGCGTATTGCTATAGTCAGAGAATGATGGCCGCGATACCAGCACAATATTTCTTAAACGGATACTTAGGCGAAGGTTTACGTTCCTGAAAGGAAAATCAAAGTCGATACTTCGGGTTATCTGAACTATGTGTAGGTGCCGTCATGACGACATTTGCACGCTAACTTGAATGTTCTCGCTTTTATTTGATCCTCCTGCTGAAATGAATCTCTCTGTTTGGGCTGAGGGGATTGTCTTTGTTTGGAGAGGATCGCTGTTGGGTAGGGGTGCCAAGCTCATCGAATGTCTCGGTATTAACAGTGTTAAAGAGCCGTCTCACATCTGTTCCTGCGATCGCCGATGCAATCTCCCCACCTTCATCACGAATTCAGTCAACTTCTTCGGTCTCATTATTCAAATCGACTCACGCGAGTAATGAAGGACTCAGGCAGACCAACACTATTGGTTGTTGGTGACAATTTCACCTCTGTTGAATTGATTTCACTCATGCTGACTGACCTGCTGCCCGTTCAAACGGTTGGAGTGGTCAGTGGCTCAGCAGCATTGGAAAAAGCTCAAGAAATAGCCCCAGACTTGATTGTGATCGATGTGATCATGCCTGAAGTGTATGGATTTGATGTCTACCAAGAATTTAGACGACATTCAGAGACTCAGCATCTTCCGATCATTCTGACGACTTCCTCTACAGATCCCTCATATCAAGTGAAAGCCTTCAAACTGGGTGTTAATGATTACATCACGAAACCCTTTGAACCTGAAGAATTGAGAATGAAAGTCAGCAATCAACTTGAGGCCCGAAGGGCACACCTTCAGCTGATTCAGAGTGACAAGATGTATGCTCTTGGAAAGTTGCTGACTGGAGTTGCTCATGAGATTAATAATCCAGTTAATTTCATTACATCAAACGTTGAACCTGCTCAGCAATATCTCAGAGAATTACTTGTATTAATTGATCTGTATGAAACGTATCTCTCAACTGAGATTCCAGAAATCGAGTCCTACAAAAATCTGATTGATCTGGAGTATCTTAAGCAAGATTTCACTCAGTTGCTGGCCTCATTGAAAATGGGCTCTAATCAGATCCTGGACATTGTTCAATCACTCAAGTTCTTTGCATATCCCGCTGAAACCGAACAAAAAGAAATAGATATTCATTTGTGTATCAATAATGTGTTGCTGCTGCTGGCCAGTCAGTTTAGAGAAACGGGCGATCGCCCATCTATCGTCATTCTTAAAAGTTATAGTAATCCTTCTTCAATCAATGGTTTCCCCGGTCAACTCAATCAAGTGTTTATGAATCTTCTGTCAAATGCAGTGGATGCGATTGATGAAAAGGCGAAGCGTTTGGTGATGAGACAAAATAACGAAGCACATTATTTTCTACCTCGAATATCCATCTCTACAGCCTCAAATGAGGACGCAACCGCTGTTACCATCAAAATTGCAGATAACGGCATCGGTATTCCAAAAAATCAGCAGACACAAATTTTTGACCAGTTTTTCACCACTAAACCAGAAGGAAAAGGGACAGGCATCGGTCTTTCCATTACGCGTGAAATTATTCAGAAACATAGGGGGACACTCAGCGTACAATCTGAATTCGAGTCAGGAACCGAGTTCACGGTGACTCTTCCTATTGTTCAGCCTTCCTAGAGAAGGCGATCGCACCCCTGTCAGTTTATGACTGAAATCTGGGCTACTAAGTACACACATCTTGGCCCTCACCCCCTCAATCCCCCTCGCCCAAAAATGGGCGAGGGGGAAGCCAGATAAGGTGTTCCGGCTCCCCTTCTCCCAGAACGGGAGAAGGGTGGGGGTGAGGGAAGACACTTTTGTTAGTCAACTCGTCTTAGAAGCGCCTGATGCGCTGATTGATCTAGCAGACTCGTGGACAGACTCGCGGTAGGATAAGTGTCTGAAATGCTGAACAGACCTTCGTGAGAGCAACGCATGATCCCACCCTCTACCGTCCCTTTTCCTGAGTTCACCTGGAATCGTCCCATCGGAGAAGGATGGGCACATCCCTATCGGGTGAGGTACAGCAGTAATTTAGATGATGGGCCGTGGCATGGGATGCCCCTGGGAGGCTTCGGGGCTGGATGTGTGGGGCGATCGCACCGGGGCGACTTCAATCTTTGGCACATTGATGGCGGCGAGCATGTTTTTCAGTCCATGCCAGCCTGTCAGTTCAGCATTTTTGAGGAAACTTCCGAGTCGCGTCAGGCGTTTGCTCTCTGTACCGATGCTTCGTTGTCGCCTGAACTTGCTGACTGGGAGTGGTACCCGGTATCCGTCCATCAACATCTTCCCACTGACTCTTCTGCCGGAGAACCCGCGAGGTCACTTTCCACAGGCACCTATCATGCTCTGTATCCCAGGAGCTGGTTCATTTATCAGAATGTGTTCACCGCCAATATCTCCTGTGAGCAGTTCTCGCCCATCGTGCCGCATAACTATCAAGACACGAGTTATCCTGTCGCGGTGTTTGAGTGGACGCTGCATAATCCGAGCGATCGCCCCATTACCCTGAGTATCTTACTTTCCTGGGAGAACATGGCCGGGTGGTTTACCAATACGCTAAAAGCACCGGACATCACCCTGCGAGACGACGGGAGTCCCGTCTATGACTATCACCCCAATCTGGGTCGCAGCACCGGAAACTGGAATACATGGGTCGAAACGGAAACTGCCCGAGGCTGTGTGCTGGGAAATCGACCTCAGTTTTCTGCAACCCGTCCTGAAGAAGGCGACGGACAGTGGGCGATCGCCACTCAAGCCCCTGATGCCCACACCGAAATTTCTTATCATACTCGCTGGAATCCGACAGGAACGGGGGCAGAGCTGTGGCATTCCTTCGCCCAGAACGGGACGCTGCCCAACATCTCCTCCTCGACACCTGCGGCAGAGGGAGAGCGGATTGCGGCGGCTCTGGCGGTGAAGGTGACGCTTGCGCCCGGTGAAACTCGCACGATTCCCTTTGTGCTGACGTGGGATTTTCCGGTCACCGAGTTTGCCGCTGGAGTCTGCTACAACCGACGCTATACCGACTTCTTCGGCACTGACGGCACGCATGCCTGGGCGATCGCTGAGTCAGCCCTCACGACTTACCCCCAGTGGCAGCAGCAGATTACAGACTGGCAACAGCCCATCTTAGATCGGTCGGATTTGCCGTCCTGGTTCAAAATGGCCTTGTTCAATGAACTTTACGATCTGACCGATGGCGGAACCCTCTGGAGTGCAGCGACGGACGCCGATCCGCTGGGACAATTTGGGGTGTTGGAGTGTCTCGATTATTGCTGGTACGAAAGTCTGGACGTGCGACTGTACGGGTCTTTTGCACTGCTGATGCTGTGGCCTCAGCTCGACAAAGCTGTGCTACGAGCGTTCGCCCGCGCCATTCCTAATGCCGACGAACGCCAGCGGGTGATTGGCTACTACTTCACCATTGGAGCCGAAAGTCCCCTGGCTGAACGCAAAACCGCCAACGCTACGCCCCATGACTTGGGAGCTCCTAACGAACATCCCTGGGAGAAAACCAACTACACGGCCTATCAGGACTGCAACCTCTGGAAAGATCTGGCCTCAGATTTTGTGTTGCAGGTGTATCGTGACTTTGTGTTGACTGGAGGCACCGATATTCCATTTCTGGCTGAGTGCTGGGATGCGGTGGAGCGATCGCTCTATTATCTGAAGGGTTTTGACCTCGATGGTGATTGCATTCCAGAGAACTCAGGTGCGCCCGATCAAACCTTTGATGATTGGCGAATGCGGGGGATTAGTGCCTACTGTGGGGGGCTGTGGTTGGCCGCACTGGAAGCGGCGATCGCCATCGGACGCCTATTGCTGGAGCACATGGAAACCGCCCTCCCTCATTTCTCCAAGATGCCGATGAATGCTGCACTTGAGCGAACAGAGGGGATAAAAGGGGCGATCGCCACCTTTGAGTCTTGGTTAGAAAAAGCTCGGCCTCACTATCACCAAACCCTTTGGAACGGCCAGTTTTACCAGTTGGACAGCGGCAGTCAATCCAAAGTTGTCATGGCAGATCAGCTTTGCGGTCAGTTCTACGCTCAACTGCTCGGTTTACCCGACATCGTGCCAGGTGACTGCGCCGATTCTGCATTGATGGCGGTGTACCAATCCTGCTTTCTAAACTTCCACAATGGAGAATTTGGCATTGCCAATGGAGTTCTCCCAGACGGATCTCCGGTTAATCCCGATGACACCCACCCCCTCGAAGTGTGGACAGGCATCAACTTCGGCATCACCTCTTATCTAATTCAAATGGGCTATCGTAAAGAAGCCCTACGCGTTCTAGAATCGGTCATCCACCAAATCTATGAGAATGGGCTTCAGTTTCGTACTCCCGAAGCCATTACGACCGTCGGCACCTTCAGGGCTTGCCATTATTTGCGAGCAATGGCGATTTGGCTGGTTTATCATACCTGGAAAAACCTTGAGGAGCGTTGACTTCAAGGTCTGGAATGAACTATGACAACTCCGCACAGCCCAATAAACAGTAAGGATCTATCAGCAGGAAGCATCCATAAAAGCATCGAGTTAATATTGAAAAGAGAGCAGAAATGATTAAATTCAGGAGCCACGGGATAAGTCATGCTCTTTCTCGCAAAGGATAGTGATGTTATGGAAATACGTACAATTACAGTTCGTGTTGATGCTGAGACAGCAGACGCTTATGATTCATCATCTGAAGTTGATCGCCGGAAGATCGATTTTTTAATTAACTTAAGACTAAAAGAAGTGGTTAGAAAAGTTAGACCACTTGAGCAGGTTATGGAGGAAATTAGTCATAAAGCTCAAGAGCGGGGCTTGACTCCAGAAATCCTTGATGCCATTTTAGCTGAGTCGTAGATTGCGTTTCGTTTTCGATACAAACACTTTAATCAGTGCTCTTCTGTTTAAGAATTCATCTCCAGGGAGAGCATTCTACTTTGCTCTGGAGCGCGGAACCATTTTACTGTGCTCAGCAACTATTTCAGAGCTAATCGAAGTTATCAGTCGTAAAAAATTTGACAAATACTTAACTCATGACGAGCGCGAGGAATTTCTAGAATCACTTTTGGCTGAAGCGGAGTGGATCGAAGTCTCAGAAGAACTCAAGGTTTGTAGAGATCCTAAAGATGATAAATTCTTGAGCCTTGCATTAATCGGCAGGGCTGACTTTATTGTGACTGGAGATGATGATTTACTAGTTCTAAAGTCATATCGTAGTATCAATATCCTCAATGCCAGAGATTTGCTAGAACTTTTTTCTCAATAAAATTTCTTAATAAAAAAGAGTCAGGTAATGCCCTGACTCTACCGATAGAGCGAATTTGCAACTAGAGACTGTCTTAAATGTCGCTACCACCAACGAAGTTGTAAGTATCCTCGATTGGCAGATGCTTTTTCTTCTTCTGTCAACCAATCAACCGCTTTATAGGTGCCAAAGACATGATCCCACCAGTCCACGCCTAAACCAAAGTTGTGGTACCACATGTTGTATTTGTGGTGGACATAGTGGACGGGCATCTTCATCCAGAAACAGCGGGTTGGATTCTCATGCTGGAGTTGGTGCGCATAGGCTGAGAAAGCTGCGTAGACGATCGCCCCTGCGACCCAGCCCAACCCTGCTTCAATGGAAAAGATAAAGGGAATCGCCATGGCGATCGCACTGCCCTTAATGTAGTCGAAAAATTCCCAAACCACACCCTGCCCTTCGTTGCGACGGTGGTGGTCACGGTGGCGCTGACCAACTCGAGGGGAGGCGTGCATCAAGCGATGAATCCAATATTCGACAAAGCTTGCGAAGACAAACGCCGCAATAAAAAAGAAACCCGCAATCATTAATCAGAACTCCTCTGACACCGACACATTGCTTAATACTAGCAGAGCCGCTTGACATTGTGCTGTCCGGGTTGGACTAGTAACCCAAATTTCGCATCTGTTGCCGCAGGTCAGCGGCTTCTTGAGAGTCAGGGGCCAGTTCTAACGCCCGATCCGCTGATACAACAGCTTCATTGCGTCGGCCTGAATCCCAAAGCGCTACTCCACGGGTAATCCAGGCTTCAGTCAGATCGGGCTTGAGGGCGATCGCCTTATCTAATGATTGCAACGCGGCACTGAGGTTACCCAATCTTAATTGAGCGGCACCTTTATTGTTCCAGGCTTCGGCAAAATTGGGGTCAAGGGCGATCGCCTGGTCGTAGAGGGCGATCGCTTCATTCAGCTGTTCTTGCAAATCAAGCGCATACCCTTTACTCCATAATGCCCGAGCATTGTTGGGATCTAAGGAGAGTGCCTGGTTACAGTCGGCGATCGCCTCCTGATAGCGCTGGAGTTGATTCAGCGTGTAACATCGCCCCTGAAAAGCCTCTGAAGAGTCGGGATTCTGGGCGATCGCCGCATCATACTGGGCCAACGCTTGGTCGTACTGCTCAGATTCCTGTAACTGCTTGGCTTCTTGCAAGAGGGCATTCAGCCGAGGGAATTGTGGACTTGGAGCATCAGCCCCAGTCGGCGTACCGTCTGCTGATGCAGACGTGGGATCTGAAGAAGGAGTGCGTTCTCCTGCCAGTTGGGGAGCAACGGTGCGCCAGGTCAGGAGGCCAATGAGTAGAACTGAGGCGATCGCCCCCGTCGAAATCAACAGGTTCCGCTGGCCCGGTAAGACATCTCGCTCCAAATGTGTCGGTAGCAGTCGCTTCGGAGAGGCCGTGGGCTGCTGAGAAGGCGATAAAGAAAAGGCACGGCTTTTCTCAGCAATCGAGGACGTGCCAGCTCTAAATTCATGATTCGAAAGCGTTGGGGTTTCGGCATTGGCTGAAGATTGAGTCAGTCCCGGTATGGCCTGAGTAGAGAGTGCCGTTGGGTAGGGAGGAAACGACGGTTGGGGCGATTGAGCCACCGATGGCTGTGGGGCTGCATTGGGTTGCGGAACCGCATTGGGCCGTGGGACTGCATTGGGCCGTGGGACTGCATTGGGCTGTGAGACTGCATTCTGACGTGAGTTGATTGCCTCGGAAGGAACACCACCAGTCGTACTCAAAGGAAATGGAATGTCCTGTTTGAGTGCATCGGGTAGGGATTGGAGCGCCACTAGCGCGTCAGATGCAGTCGCGTATCGCAGGCGGAAGTCATACTTCACCATGCAATCAAGAAGAGCAACGAGTTCAGCATCGGCTTCGGGCACGTGATGATACCAATCAATTTCTCCCGTACGAGGATTGGGGGTTAGCTGCTGAGGATGCTGCCCCGTTAGAGCCTGAATGCCCATCATCCCAACAGCATAAATATCGCTGCTGAATTGAGGCATGCCTGCAATTTGCTCATTCGGCATATACCCCTGAGTGCCCACAGCGACGGTGTGAGCACTCGTCTGAGACAGCAAAATCTGTGTGCCGACTTGTTTTACTGCCCCAAAATCAATCAAGACAATGCGGTTATCTTCGTGTCTGCGAATCAGATTCGAGGGCTTGATATCCCGATGGATCACCCGATTGTGGTGAACAAACGCTAAGGTACTCAGGATATCCGCTAAAAATGCCACAACCTCAGTCTTGTCCCAGGGGGTGCCAGGCTGAAATTCTTCCGTAAGGGCGTGTCCCTCAATAAATTCTTGAGCGAGGTAAAATTCCTGATTTTGGGTAAAGTGAGCCAGTAATTGAGGAATGTGTGGATGGTTGCCCAACCGATACAACACATTGGCTTCCGTATCAAACAGACGTTGAGCCACGTGAAAATCTTTCGACGTTTTCACCTTAGGCTTGAGCTGTTTAATCACGCAAATGGGTTGCCCCGGCAAGTGCAAGTCCTGAGCAATAAAGGTTTGCCCAAATCCACCTGCCGCGAGCTGTCGCACAACCTGGTAGCGTCCGCCAAGCGCCTTGTCTGATCCAGGCCAGATTGATTTTAGAAATTCTAATTCCATAGGTACACACGTCTAGATCTGGACAAGAAGGGTCAGGACATTGAACAGCAAACACTCACATTTACCTCCCTTGCCTGTCGGTGTCAGACATTTTTGCAGGGAAAAGATACACGCCGACAGCATTTTTTATTCTTAGATGTCTGTGTTCTCAGGTGCCTGTGTTCTCAGATGTCTGTGTTCTCAGCTCTCTCTCGTCTTCTCTAGTGATTTGAGCGATTTAAGCTCAATCAGATGACAGCATAGTCTATCTTTTTAGGCTCTTTACAGAAGGTAGGCCAGAAATTTATCACGCACTCACCCCCTTGACATGCATCTCCACATCAACATGGTTGTGTGTCTAATCGTTAATGTTGAATCGGGATTCTGATGATGAAAGCTGTTCCCTTGCCTTCGGTGGACTCACAGTCCAGTGTTCCGCCATGCTTATCCACAATAATTTGGTAAGCAATTGAGAGGCCGAGTCCGGTGCCGTGTCCCACAGGCTTGGTGGTGAAAAACGGGTCAAACAGGCGCGATCGCGTCGCTTCACTCATTCCTGGGCCGTTGTCCGAAACATTAATTTCAATCCAATTTGAAGTATATCCGTCTGTACAAAGCTGGGTTTGAATGCGTATCCAACTTGGATGTGATTCGAGATCGTCGCACGGACGCTGACGATCCCGCTCGTCCAAGACATCCACTGCATTCACAATCAGATTCATGAAGACTTGGTTCAGATGGCCGGGATAACATTCAATTTTAGGGAGTTCTCCATACTCTTTAATCAATTGAATGTCCGGCAGAAAAGGCATTCGTTTTAAGCGATTGTGGAGAATCATCAAGGTGCTATCAATCCCTTCGTGAAGATCAACCCGTTTGAAGTCGGCCTCATCCAACCGTGAGAAGTTGCGGAGAGATTTCACAATTTCAGCAATACGATACGCTCCTGTGGTCATTGAACTCAACAGCTGAGGAAAATCGTCCTTCAGAAATTCAAAATCGATAGTCTCCAGTTCAGTGCGAATGGTCGGAGCAGGATCAGGATAGTGCCGTTGATACAGATCGACCAAGTTCAGCAATTGTTGGGAATATTCTGCGGTATGTTCGAGATTGCCGTGGATGAAGTTGACGGGATTATTAATCTCATGGGCGACCCCAGCCACCAACTGTCCCAAACTGGACATTTTCTCCGTTTGTACGAGTTGGGTTTGAGTGCGTTGTAAATCCTTCAGGGCTGCTGACAGCTCATTCGTGCGCTCTGCCACCCGTTCTTCTAGCTGGGCGTTGGTTTGGGCTAAGGCGTCAAAAGATGCGATTAACTGTTGTCTCATCTGTTCAAAGGACCCTGCCAAAATGCTGAGTTCGTGGATGCTGCTACGTTCCTCCAGTTTCTTATCCAGTTTGCCGTCTTTAAACGCACGCGACGCATAGGTTAAGCGGTCGATCGGGACAGTGATCCAGCGGCTTGTTAACAGTCCTAATCCGATACTGGCTCCTAACGCAGCCAGACAGAGGAGGATTGTATTTCGGGTGTTGGCGTTGATTTCTGCCATGAAATCAGATTCGGGCACGGTGACGATAATCAGCCAATCCAACCCCATTTCATCCTGGAAGGGTAAGACCTGGATAAACTGGCGATCGCCCCGCCCCTGAGTAACCAGGGCTTGAGTATGATGAATCTTCTGAAAATCACCGAACTTAGCTAATAAGGCGTGCGTAGCGGATTGAATGATGGGCACCTGAAGGTCAGTCGCGCTCAGCCTTTCAGGTTCCACATCCGATGCCGTTTGGACAAAAGGAGAGTGGTCAGTAGAAGTGCCAATGAGTAGCCCTGATCGTTCGACAATAAAGGCTTCCCCAGATTTCCCAATCTCTAATGTTTGCAGAAAGTCATCAATCCCGGAAAGGGTTAAATCCGTGGCGACGACCCCCTGTAAAACGTGACTGTCAGCATCATAGATTGGGGTGACGGCTGCAATGGCCAGATCTAGATCAGGAAAAAGGGAATACGGCTCGGTCCAGGTTGTGCTGCCTTGTTCTACAGCCTGGGTATACCAGGGGCGTACTCGCGGATCGTACGCATCGCTGCGATCGAGCAATTGAGTCGGATGAGCGTCTGCATCGGTGCCATAGGTCAGAAAATCCCCAGCGATAAATCCTTCCGTCATTTCAATGACCAGGGTACCGTCGCTCTGCCGTCCGGCATCAACGAAACCACCTGTGTTCTGAACCCCGATGGAGATATAGCTGACGGATGGAAAGATCTGAATTTGCTTCCAAAAGGTACGATAGAGCTGGATTTCATCATCAATATCGAGTAAGCCTAAGCGAATTGCTTCGGCATTACTTTCATTAATCTGTTTGGGAACAGATAAGTAATCATCCAGGTGTTGCTCAATACGAGTCGCAATTTCATAGTCCAACTGTATCGCCAAATCATTCACCGCCCTCTGGCCATTCCGCAGAGAGAACCACCCCGTTAGTCCTACAGCTGCCAGAATTTCGAGCACAAAGGGAACGATCAGAACCAGGCGTAACGGAACTCTGCCTGATTTGAGTCGAGTTGATGCAGAAGGACTAGGCAAGCCGAGGTTCATAACAGCAGTACCAAAAGATTCGCCATGGTTTACAGCGCCATGGTTTACAGCGCTATTTGCTTTGGTTAAGTACAGTTGTTTTGGGCGCATTGCGCCCAAAACAACTGTTTTTGTAGTTAACGCGGTTGCAAACCGCTGTAACAGCGGGATGGCTTTTTTAGGGTACCCATCTCAGTGAACTCGCTATCTAATCGCTCCGCTCGACACAACGCTTAAGGGCGATCGCCATTAGGCAATTTGCCGATGCTCTAAGTGGCGATAGTGGGCGAGTTGCCCCACATCCTTTAGCGTATCTAAGAATGCAAACACCGGAGGAGGCTGTAGCGCAGACGATAAGATGCCGACACCGATGATCCGTTCGAGCCGATTCGGGAGACTGAATACCTGAATTTTCGAGTCAAGGGGTTCAGCCGCCAGTCGAGGAAGAATGGCAATGCCCAAGCCTTGCAACACCATGCTGATGATGGTTGAGTCTTCAGAAAAGCGATGAGCAGGCTCCAGAGATTGGCCACACTGCGCTAGATGCTTTTGCACAACAACATCACAGGCGTCATTGTCTGGCCCTAAAATGAGTGGATGTTGGGCGATCGCCTCCCAGGTGAGAGGGGCTGTTACGCTGACTCCAGGAGGAGCTAAGACCACATACTCATCGCGGAAGAGTTCCCACGTCTCAAATTCAGCAGATGTAGGGAGGTAGGTCATGCAGAGGTCGGCTTTGCCCTCGCGGACCGCTTTTTCGGTTGCGATATAGTCCAAATGTTCGGTAATGACGGCTTGAATGGCCGGAAATTTTTTGCGGAACTGGGCGATCGCCGGAGGCAGGATGTGCGTCGCCACACTGCGAAATGATGCAATCCGAACCTGTCCGCCCTGTAGCCCCTTGGCCTGTTGTGCTTCTTTGCCGATGCGGTCGAGAACATCCATCATCTGCTGGGCATGACAGAGGATACGTTCACCGGCGGGCGTTAAGGTTGCCCCGTGGCGTCCCCGAGACACCAAAACAATGCCCAGTTCGTCCTCTAAGCTGGCGATCGCATGGCTCACCGCTGATTGAGAAATCTGAAGTTGCAGTGCGGCTTCACTAAAATTTTGATGATTGGCAACCGCAATCAAAATCCTCAATTGAGATAATTTGACACCCTCAAGATATCGTCCCTTCATGGGTTACCTTCCTACTGGTCATGCCACCTCGTTTGAGTGATGGTCTTCATGAGTCCTGTTCTCAAATGAACGGAACACACCAAGGATTCTCAAAGGGGTATTGTTATCTTCCCTTAGAGTAGTCAAATTTCCTGTATTTAGGAGACTAAATTTTCAGATCTCCTGTCATCCAAGACCATCTTGGGCGATCGCCCCAAGCAACCCGTCACGTTATTCCAGGCCATCGCTGAAATCTTGTAGCCATACGTGTTCTAGACAACATGGGCGATCGCCCATTTCCTCGTACTGTGAAACTGAATTCAAACACATCTCCTACCCTCAGTTACTCAGTTCAAAAGGTTTCAAACAACAATGGCACATAACGAACGGACTCAAATCAACAACAAACAGATTGCAAAAATGATCCGAGCCAGTGCAAAACGTGTCATTGCCACCACCGATCTCAACACCTCTACTCGAAAAGGCAACAAAGAACTGGACTTCATCGTCAAGCGCATGGCAAACGCCCAGACCCTCACACCCGCCGATGCTGAGCAGTTGGGCAAAGCTCTAGGTGAGCAGATTGTGCAGTTGTCTCAAAGCCTTGGCAGAAAAAGTCTAGACCATGGCGTTTTACATCAGTTAGCGGTAAAAGGTCAGGTACCTTCCTTAGATGGCTCTCAGACCGATAGTCAAAAAGCACCATCTGCCAAGGCAGCAGCACAGAGAGAAACGCCAGCATCCGAGCGCAAAGGAAAAGCGCAAACGAAAGTAGACACAGCTACATCAGATGCAGCTACATCAGATCTAGATACGACACCTGCAAATGTGGATGCAGATTCGGGCACAAGTACGGATGACACAAATACTGATATGAAGGCAAAGCCAGTCTCTGACAAAGAGGCTGATGATGCAGAGCCTGCCGTTGAAGTTGAGACCTCATCAGACGTAAGTGATGATTCTGAAGACGACATATCCTCAGAAGACGAAACCA
>JAYKJC010000251.1:0-3642 GCA_035285885.1 Leptolyngbyaceae cyanobacterium
ATGGAGTGCTGCGTGTGACTGAAGAAAAACTACTCGACACGCTCTTTAGCCCGCACCCGTACTCCTATGTGCTGTTTGCGAGCTGCGCAGGAACCGAGGCTGGATTTGCTGTCTATGGATTTCGATATTCGTCCTTTGCAGGTCAGCCCAGCATTTGGTTAGACGATTTGTACGTGAATGAAAGCTACAGGAGTTGTGGTGTTGGAAGCCGACTCATGCACCATTTAGCGGATATCGCCAGAGGCCACCGTTGTACCCACCTTGGCTGGACTGCGGATGCTCGAAACGTACGTGGGCTAGAGTTTTACCATCGCCTCGGTGCTCAAATTACGATGCGACAGGGACATCGGTGCTTTTTTCAATGGATTCCATCGAACTTACTATCGAACTTACTAAGGACGACCTGAAATTCAAAGGTGAGTTGAGATTATCCCGGCTCACAGACTAAGCTAGTAAAGAAGTTCAAATGACTTCCTGCTGTTAGTTCTGTGTAAGGAATAGAGGTTCTGTGCCACATACCATCGTGACCAATGTTTGTGAAGGCGTTGCTGACTGTGTAGATGCATGTCCCGTCGCTTGCATCCATGAAGGACCTGGAAAAAATACAAAGGGGACAGACTGGTATTGGATCGATTTTGCCACCTGTATTGACTGTGGAATTTGCCTTCAGGTGTGTCCCGTTGAAGGGGCGATCCTCCCTGAAGAACGCCCCGACCTGCAAAATACCCCTGCCTAGTCCACCCATTCTCTGCAAACAATCAGAGACCTGACCATTCAACATGACACATTCAGATCCCATTCTTCGTGTTGTTGACGTTCATGCAGGATATGTCGCAGGGCTAGACATCCTCCAAGGCATCAATTTCAAGATTTATCCTGGAGAATTGGTGACCGTCATCGGGCCAAACGGAGCCGGAAAATCGACCCTCGCCAAGGCCATCTTTGGGTTGCTGTCGCCTCACACGGGAGATATTCAATTCAAAGGCGACTCCATTGCTGGCCTGAAGTCCAATCAGATTGTCCAGCGAGGCATGTGCTACGTTCCGCAAATCACGAACGTCTTCGCATCGCTGACGGTGGATGAGAATCTGGAGATGGGAGCGTTCATCACGACGAAGCCCCTCGCTCAACTGAAGTCGCGCATTTTTGAGATGTTTCCCGTCTTGGCCGAACGCAAACATCAACAGGCGGGTTCCCTCTCCGGAGGAGAACGTCAGATGTTGGCTATGGGGCGAGCACTGATGCTCGATCCCGAACTCCTGATCTTAGACGAACCCTCAGCCGCGCTGTCGCCTCTGCTGGTGACGGCAACCCTGGAGCACATTCAGCGCATTAATCAGGCTGGAACGGCCATTATGCTGGTGGAGCAGAATGCTCGAAAGGCACTGGCGATCGCCCACCGAGGCTATGTGCTGGATGCGGGGCGCGATCGCATGGAAGGCAAAGGCAGCGACCTTTTGGCTGATCCGGCAGTGGGAGAGCTGTATCTCGGTCTTCGGTCACAAGCGAATCAGAGGGCAACGTCTTCAAATTAATCCGAGGAATTTAATACGTGGAATCTGCCGCATCCCCTTAAAATAAGAAGGTTCTTCAAATGAAAGAATTGTTTTTGGTGGGTTTCAACCCGGTATAAACGGTGGGGGTGCGAGCTGCGCCCGCGCCCTCACCGTCTATTCTGATGAACCACTACCTCGGTTAATACTCGTATTTCTTGGTTTAGTCTGTGAAGTTATTTGTTTTTCACACACCTGAAGAAGTTCCCAGTCTACAATCTGCCGATTGTGACCCTCCCGATTGTTCGATTGCGATCGATGTCTTACGTGCCACCACCACCATTGCCACAGCGATCGCCCATGGCGCAGAGGCCGTCCAAGCATTCAGCGACATTAATGAACTGATGCAAGCCAGCGCGGCTTTTCCCGAAGACAAGCGCATCCGAGCTGGAGAGCGGGGCGGCATGCCGCTCGAAGGTTGCGAGTTGGGAAATTCTCCGCTCGATTGCACGGTTGATGTGATTCAAGGCAAGCGCCTGTTTATCACCACCACCAATGGCACCCGCTGCCTCAAGACGATTCAAGCCTCTGCGACGGTGTTAACGGCTGCGCTGGTCAACCGACGGTCGGTGGTGGAGTATCTGTTGCAGACTCGCCCTGAAACGGTCTGGTTGGTGGGTTCTGGCTGGGAAGGCAGTTATGCGCTTGAAGATACGGTGTGTGCAGGGGCGATCGCCAGTAGCCTCAAAGCTCATCTCGAACGGCAAGATAACGAGCACTACGACATCGTGGGAAATGATGAAGTGGTGGGAGCCTTGGCGCTGTATGAACAATGGGGCGATCGCCTTTTAGAGCTGATGTATCTTGCCAGTCATGGGAGACGGCTTCAGCGACTGGAGCGATTTGATGATCTCAAGTTCTGCGCTCAACTGGATACTCTTGACGTATTGCCTATTCAGGAGAAACCCGGCGTTTTAGTTCAGTACGTCGGTTAGACCGTCGGTAAAAATAAAGCAAACAAAAAAAAAGAGACGACAGCAGCGCTGTCGTCTCTTTTTTGTTTTTTAGGGGTGCGACATAGCTAATCTAGGGCTTTAGATTGATGCGTTACGGCTAACGCCTAACGCATCCTACTGGCAGGACACGCCTTAAAATGTAGGTTGGGTTAGCGCTAGCGTAACCCAACAAATCCATTGCTGGCGTTGGGTTTCACTTCGTTCAACACCAACCTACGCTATCTCACCATTTTGGCTATGTCGCTCCACTACCCATACACAATAAGAGGTTGCGTAGGGTGCCGCATAGCCCAAAGGGCATGCCAGAAAAGCTGTGCCGCGCCACTAGGCAAAGTTTAGAAGCTAACATCTGCCGCTTGAACTTTCTCAACCTGCTTCTTCTTCAGAACAAGCATGATTTGAGTCACCATCACCGCCGCGACAAACGCAATCAGCCCCTTCACACGACCTGCGCTCTGGAGGACGATTTCTGTATCATGCTGACCAAACCCGCCCATGTTGGGGTTGGAAGTCAGTGCTGCGCCGGATGCAACTTCATCGCCCTGGGCGACGATCAGCTCTGGGCCAGCCGGAATCGTATCGACTATGTCTTTTCCATCTGCAGACTGAATGGTCACGGCATAACTACCATCGCCATTCTTGTCGATGGACTTGATGGTGCCTGCGGCAGACGCGTTGTAAACGGCATTATTACTCTTCTCACCCGTGGGGTAGACCTGACCCCGACCCCGGTTTCCGCCGACGTGAACGGAGTATTTGCCGAACGAAACGCTCTTATCCGTTGCCGGATTAGGAGACAACACAGGGAAAACAATCTCTTGGTATTGCTCACCGGGGAGAGGCCCAACGAGAAGAATGTTGTCTTGTTCCGGGCTATAAGTCTGGAACAAGTAACTGGGGCCTACCTCTTCCTTCATTTCTTCAGGAATACGGTCTTCAGGCGCTAGCTTGAATCCCTCAGGCAGCATTAAAACGGCACCCACATTAAGCCCACCCTTGGAACCATCAGCAAGCACTTGCTGAGTGTCCAAGTTGTAAGGGATTTTAACGACCGCTTTGAAGACGCTATCCGGCAATACGGATTGAGGAACTTCAATCTCAGTGGGCATAGCTCCGAGGTGGCAGTTCGCACA
>JAYKJC010000252.1:0-5091 GCA_035285885.1 Leptolyngbyaceae cyanobacterium
GCAGGGGATACGGTGACGGCTGCGCTTACACTGGCCCTGGGGGCTGGAGCCTCATTTTGGGAAGCGGCTGTCCTGGGAAATCTTGCTGCTAGTATTGTGGTGCGCGAGTTTGGCACAGCCACAACAACCGTTAAGGCCATGCAACAGGCTCTTTCGACATTGCTCACAGAATAGGCTCACCGATTAAAAAGGAATCACGAAATAATATTTGTACGCTGGTTCAAAAACTGATTCATAGGGGAAAACTAGTTAGATACAGCGCTATGCGCACTGGTTAAGTGCAGTGTGTGGGGCGCAGTGCGCTCCACACACCTGTTTTTGTACTTAACGTGGTTGCAAACCGCTATATGAGGGGCATCGCCCCACCCTTCATCCTGACAGTCAACCTGATAGGATAGGCCAGTTCTGTAAAGTTATGGCTTCTCAGAGTTTGGATTTGCAAGCAATTGGATTTCCAGGCAATATGATGTGGAATCGTAGAATATGCCAAATTGTAAGATATAAGATTGCAATCGCTTCGTCTGTTTGGGGTGCTAATGACAGATAGTCAACTTTTAGGAAGCCGCTACCAATTTGTCAAAACATTAGGGTCAGACCCGAAAGGGAGCACCTATTTGGTTGTGGACACGTTCCTTGAAGGGCACCCCAAATGCGTGGTAAAAAAGCTACGCCTTCCAGGAAAATCATCCAAAGCAATTCGCTTCATTCTTGTGCTCCTCAAAAAGAAAGCAGAAGCGCTTAAGCATGTGGGCAGCCACGAGCAAATCCCGAAGATACTCGCCTATTTTGAAGAAGCCAATCATTTCTATCTGGTTGAAGAATTTATTCCAGGTCGGCCTCTGAGTGAGGTTTTAAAACCTCGGCAAACTCTATCAGAAGCCGCCGTTCAACATCTCATTCGAGAAGTTCTCAAGATTCTTCTGGTTGTTCACAGTTGGGGAGTAATCCATCGCTGCATCAAGCCCTCTAACCTGATTCAACGCCATCCCGACAATCAACTCGTATTGACAGGATTTGGCATTTTCAAAGAAATCAGTAATCAGAACGGTTACCGTCATTCTTCCCAATACGAAAAGCGCTCAGCCAATGGGGCTTCAGCCTATGTTCCCATCGAACAGGCAGCGGGGCAACGGCACTTTAGTAGCGATATTTATGCCGTTGGGATGATTGGGATTCAAGCCCTGACGGGGCTTCCGCCTCAAGAACTGCAGCAACTCAAGCGCATGGGACATGCAAGTGAAGGGCGTATCCCAGAATCTATGTCTTGGCATAGCTATGCCAAGGTCAGCCCTGAGTTTCAGAACATTCTCGATCGCATGATTTCGTCAAATCCAGACCATCGGTATACAACAGCCGCCAGCGTATTAGAGGATTTAGATAAATTATCGATCGTCAGGCCCATGGAAGCCTCATCGGTCGCTCCGGCTGGAAAACGATGGAGCATCACTCAGTCGCTTCAACAGGATGAAGGGGTTCCGTCTCGAACATCAAAACGATGGCTGTTTTTAGGACTGACGGGCCTAATGTTACTCCTTGTTGGGCTGGGGGCTGTAGCGACTCGTGTGCCTCAGCGAATCTGGGCCGCGAACGCATTAAAGCAGGGGCAGGTTTCTCAAGAGTCTGAAAATTATGTGGATGCGATCGCCCAGTACACCCAAGCCATTCAAAACTATCCCACCTCAGAAGCCTATACCAACCGGGGCATTGCTCTGTTTTTGAACGAGGAGTATTTGCGCGCCCAAGAAGACTTTACGCGAGCCATTGAATTGGATGCGAGTCAGTCTCAACCGTTTTATTACCGTGGGAATACCCGGTACCTTTTAGGGGATCTGGATGGTGCGCTTGAAGATTACACTAAAGCCATCAATATCAACCCCGATGGCACTCTAAAATCCTATGTGAATCGAGGCACAGTACGGGCAGAGCTAGGGGACGACGAAGCCGCAATTGTGGACTATAGCGAAGCTATTCAGCGAAACCCGAATTTGGCAGAAGCGTATGTCAATCGCTGTCTGTCCTACTCCAACATTGGCAAGCACCAGGAAGCCATTACTGACTGCAGTCAGGCGATTCGTCTAGAACCAAATTCTGTCCTCGCATACCAAAACAGAGGACTGGTGCGTCGGCGACTCGGCGAACCCATTGGAGCCATCCAAGACTTCAACATCGCCATTAACCTTGATCCTACTGACCCCGACCCCTACTACAACCGGGGACTGGCTCGCGAAGAGGTGGGTGAAATGATTGGGGCGATCGCCGACTACACCAAAGCCATTGAACTCGACCCCGCTCACACGTTTGCGTATTACGATCGGGCGATCGCCCGCATGAAAAGCGAAGATTATGAGGGAGCCCTCGCAGACCTGGAAATCGCTGCAAAGTTATGCTTAGATGCAGGTCGCGAGGGCTGCTATAATGACACCCAATATGCAATTAATGAGATCCAGGGGATTCTCCATCAACAGCAAGGTACACCATCCTCAATCCCTCCAACGCGAGAATTTAATTCACTCGAACGTGAACTGGGAGAAATTGAGAACGATGGCTTTGATCGTCCAGCCTTTGAAGGCCAGAATCCTAACAATAGAGACTTCAACGGTGGATGAAGCCAATTGAATGAAGCCAGTTGCGCTTGCGATGATTAATAACCCTGATGGTTAGGTCAATCAGCTTAAACGCAAAATTAAGCATTGTTTTCAGCTAAACTGATTCAGGTAAGCTGAACTGTGATTTTGCTTTTGTGTAACTTCACAAAGCAATGCTTAGCATAACTACAAATTGAATAATCAGCGGTTGAGTAATCAGCAATTCAGAAAATTCGCTTCTGAGTTCTAACCGTTGAATTCAGCCATCGGGAGTTCATAAGCGAGTACAGCACGACGTCCGCTTCCTCTGTGAGCGGTTCCGCGTCTCGATCCTAGGTTCGCAAGCTGTTCTGATGTTTCAGCCGTGTCGTGATGGCGATGAGACTCAGATACAGAGTGGGGTGTTATGTAAGCAAGCGCCAGAAAACTAGCAGCAAGAGCAATGGGCATAAAACGCATAGTAAGTACCTGAATTGATTGACTTACTTCTGTTTTCTGCTCTTGTTGGGGCTATCCGGACGTGTTTTCAAGCTGTTTTGTCAGCAAAAATACGGGGATTTTTCAGATTCCTCTATGTATTCCTACCTGATTTTCTTTCAGCAGGCCATTTCAAATGAGGCGTAAATAAAGCGTTTCAGGCATCTCGGGAGAATGTGTTACGTGTCATTTCCTGGCTCCCTCAAAAAAAGCTTTCTTAAAAGTAAGAAGAGCGGAGCACTTGAAGAATGATCCTGGCTTGCGCTATCCTCTCTATGCCAACTGGCTCAGCAATTCTCATTTTGGGAAACTTCGCGCCTTATCGGCGCTCACTGATATAGATTCAGGGGGCAAAACGGTCGCTGGAGCGACCGTTTTGCCCCCTGAATTTTTATACTGAGAATTGCTGCAACTGGCTATGCGAACTGGAATCTAGACTTAATGAGTTGAAACACCATATTTAGCGGGGTAAAGCTTAGTCTTTCCCCTGTGGTAGCGTGAAACTGCAATAAGTCTAGTTGCAAGTCTGAGAGGATGAACACTATCCACATACACATGAAGAGACAACAAAAAACATATTAAATCATCCTAAATACTGAGGTTCTTCTCGATCGCACACGTTAACTTAGTCGGGTGATTGAGCAATTCAAGAAGATATCGATTGATGGTTGTAAGAGCGTCTATTACATATGGTCAAACTAACGACAAGTCCGGTATCCACAGCTCAAGAGAGAGTTGGAACGAACACACTCGTTTTAGTTCGCATGTTTCTTCTTCAAGGATTGGTTTTATCTGGTGGACTCGTGATAATTCTCATGTTGATGTAGCTTCGTAGTGCGCCAGTCCGGCTCCAAATCTTTTTAATAGGTTGATCACTATCGGCTAGAAACCTGTAAGATGCAGTATGCTGATCGGCATGCCGATAATCCTATTTCAACCCATTCCCTATGAACTGGTGGTCAAAGCTTAAAAGCAACTCTTTAGCAAAGTTTGGCGCTACATTGCTATTGGTGTTCTACTTGGTGGCGATCGCCGCAGAATTTGTAGCTCCCTACGATGCCTATAATTCTCAGCCCGACGGTGCTCTCCTGCCACCTACACAGGTCTATTGGCGCACCCCCGCAGGAGAGTTCATCGGGCCTCATGTGTATCCAACGACCCTTGGGCCAGCGGATTTAGAGACGGGAGAACGAGCCCTTAACGTTGACTTCACCCAACCTTCTCCCCTTCGGTTATTTGTGAAAGGTGATGAGTATCGATTTCTTCGTATTCAGCTCCCGGTTCCCACCCAGGCCGATCTTCAAGATATGGATATGACGGATGTGGTGCTATTTGAAGGGTTTAGGGGCGATCGCCATTTATTTGGAGCCGTAGGTCCTGCCAAGTGGAATATTCTCGGAACTGACGTGCAGGCAAGGGATCAGTTGAGCCGTCTGATTTATGGGAGCCGCATTAGCCTCAGTATTGGACTGGTGGGCATTGCCATTTCCTTGCCTCTCGGCATGATTGTGGGAGGGATCTCGGGATACTTCGGTGGCCTTACCGATGCGATTCTCATGCGCTTCGTCGAAGTCTTGATGACCATTCCCAGCATCTATTTATTGATTGCCCTGGCTGGAGTCATTTCACCCACGTTAACCAGTTCTCAACGATTTTTGATGATTGTGATCATCACCTCATTTGTGAGCTGGGCGGGACTCGCGCGGGTCATTCGTGGACAAGTTTTATCGATTAAACAGCGAGCGTTCGTTCAGTCGGCGAAAGCAATGGGGGCACGCTCCTTGTACATCATCCTGCGCCATGTGCTGCCTCAGACGGCAAGCTATGTGGTGATTTCGGCGACGCTGGCTGTACCGAGTTTTATTATTGCCGAAGCTGTTTTGAGTTTGATTGGTTTGGGCATCCAGCAGCCCGATCCTTCGTGGGGCAATATGCTGAGCTTGGCGACGAACGCCTCGATTCTCGTGTTGCAGCCCTGGCTCATCTGGTCTCCAGCGATTCTGATCGTTTTGACAGTTCTGTCATTTAA
>JAYKJC010000253.1:0-6315 GCA_035285885.1 Leptolyngbyaceae cyanobacterium
TGAAAGAGATATGATCAATAAAAAGCAGGGTATATGTAGAGTGGGTGATCAGGTTTAATGTGGTTGGTAGGGCTAACACCCCAATTGCCTCACTGAGAATCTACAACCAACGTAAATGATAGGGTAATGAACCGTGGAGCAGGCTGAAGTGAACATACCATCGAGCCAAAACCTCTCTACTCAATCAGCCTCTCACTCAGTGCCTGATATGCGGCATAAGGCACTTGGGCTGGTTTCAACTCGTAGTTTTCCCGCGATTATTGGAACCGCAGACATGATGCTCAAGTCTGCCGGGGTAACTTTAGTCGGTTTCGAAAAAATAGGGAGTGGGCACTGTACGGCTGTTGTTAGGGGAAGGCTCGCGGACATTCGCATTGCCGTTGAGGCGGGAGCCGAAACAGCTCAGCAATTTGGGCAACTTGTGTCTAAGATTGTGATTCCTCGACCATTGCCGAACCTTGACGCGGTTTTACCGATTGGGAGTAAACTTCTCCAACTGACGGAACAACGCGGTTACAGTCGTTTGAGCAACCAAGCCATTGGTTTGTTAGAAACAACAGGGTTTCCCGCGATGGTTGGGGCTGCGGATGCCATGTTGAAATCTGCCGAGGTGCAGCTTGCTTCCTATGAAATGGTTGGGGCTGGACTCTGCACTGCAATTATTCGAGGTAATGTGGCGGATGTTACGATCGCCATCGAATCTGGGATGCATGAAGCCGAGCGCATCGGCGATCTGCATTCGGTGATGATTATTCCTCGTCCACTAGACGATTTAGAACATACTCTTCCAGTGGCAAGTTGCTGGCTCGATCAGCCGAAGCCTCTTGCTCTACCGCTTGAGCTGCGGCAGAAAGAGGTCGCAGAAATGAGCGAACACGAACAGATTGAATTACCCGACCTCCGGGAACTGCCCATGGCAGAAGAACTAGAATTGCCTTCAGAACCAGAACCTCGTCTCAAGCAACAACAGATTGAATTGCCCGAAGACCAGCAGTAGGCGACGCGTGTCTAGCTTTTTGTACCTGTGTGGGCACTTTGCCCACATACGTATAGCGACTAAACGGGTGGTGTTACCTACTCGATCTTTTGCATAGTTACACTTCGTCTAGGGCGTGTTTTAAAACTAGCTGAAAGGGTTGTTTTTTCGTGCGCTTTGCGCACGAAAAAACAACTTTTAAAACAGACCCTAGGTTGACCAATACTTAAGACAGCCCTATGGCTTATGGTTTAAGCATTCCCCCCCCCCCGCTGCGCGGGGGGGAATGCTGATCGAATGTTCTAACGCAAAAGCATAGAGTTACAGCGCTATGCGCGTTTGTTAAGTACAGATGTGTGGGGCGCGCAGCGCCCCACACATCTGTTTTTGTGCTTAACGAGGTTGCAAACCGCTATATACAAAAAAGGCTAAGCTGATTCTTCTAACAGCTTAGCCTTGGGGTATCCATCTATTCTGGTGAAGGATTCTTGTAAACGATGACCGTATAAGGATGATGCACCGAATTCTTGAACTAAATGAGTGCCGTCAAGGATATGCACTTAGTTCTTAAACAAACTCAAAAGCTAACCAAGGGGCTTTAAGAATTCGTTGTCTGGGCAGCTAGCATTTGCTTCAGCTTCTCAAGCTCATTGGCCCAACGGGGATCAGGCTGAGAAGCTTCTGTCGAGCTTGATGAGCCTTTACGACTACTCCCTTTAGTATTGGAAGACTTTCGCTTGCTCCCTCCTGGAGTCGATGATTCCTCCTTTTCTTTTGCACGGGGCTGAGCTTTTTCGACCTTTAAGGCGCTTTCCTTCAGCATATACCCGTTGTATTTCTCGATAAGCTGCTCGGCTTGTTCGTCATCCTTCACAGTGACGAATGCAAAGCCCCGACACTTGCCCGTCTTTCGATCGGTGATCAGTTTCGTCGATACTGAGTCATCGTAATCAGAGAAAACAGCTTCGAGTTCTTGCCGTTCAAGCTCTTTAGGTAGATTACCAACATATAAACGAATAGACATGAAATAGAAACCTCCACACTTTGTTTTGAATAGATTGGACGTGAATCGGCTAACTCTCAACAGCCGGTGCCGAATGAAAGCGTAGATTCAAAACCAACGATGAAATTTGCCCAATAATGAGTACTCGCTCACTACGAAAAGAAGCCAAAATTTTTGAAGACTAACGCGCATACAATTCTCAGTAAGGTGCCGTATCCACAAAGCTTAATTGGGCTGCCACTCAAGCAGCGGATAAATCGGTTAGCGGCGATCGCCCTCTATAACAATACATCCTAACGACGATGCATTTTTGACAACATGAAGAGCTAATTTTTACCACTCACTACCGTATCACGACTCAAGGCACTGAACCATTAATTAACCAGTCCGATCGTAAACCATGCCAGACTACGCTATCACGCGCAAAGCACCACACAGAACACCCGCTGGATACCTTGCTTGAATGAATATATTTCAACGTTTGAATATCCAAATTGCTGAGCGTATTAATGTTGCGGTTTTCATCAGCTACGTAGAAAAACTGATCCGTCACTACATTTCAATTCCTATGTAAAGAAATGTAACCTTTCTTAGGCTTGAATGCAAGGTTGATGGCTCAAAACACCCCCTCATTTATGAGTTTTCCTCCTAATGAATGAGAGGAATGGTGACGCAGTTGCTCGCTGTAGTCATCTCAACTAGGGATTTTTGCGTAAAAAGACACCAGAACGAATGGGCCAGAGGTGAAATCCGCCACCCATGGCTTGGGACTCTATGTGTTACAGGTCTATTGAGTTGAGATAGCTATTTCGAGATAGCGATGCTTTGAGATAGCGATGCTTTGAGATAACTATGCTTCAAAATAACGAGGCATTGAGCAGCGATGCATTGAGAGCTATCCATTGAGTAGCTTATGCATTGAGACTGATGTCTTTCAGCGCGTACATGACTGTTTCCTGCTGTTTCAGGGTAAGTTCCGGAAACATTGGAAGGGATAAAACTTCGTCTGCTGCTTTTTCAGCACGAGGCAAATCGCCGGGTTGATACTGCAAGTGTTGGTAAACAGGCTGCAAATGTAAAGGGAGAGGATAGTACACCGCTGACCCAATGTGTTTTTCCTTGAGCGATCGCCGCACATTATCCCGTCGGGACGTTTCGCTAGAAGAAGACGTAGGATCTTGGGGGATACGGATTGTGTACTGATTCCAAACGCTTTGACCCTCGCTGGTTGTTTGAGGCAGCTGGATGCCAGGTACCGGAGCCAGTAGCTGAGAATAGCGTGATGCGACTTCTGTGCGCTGTGTATTCCACTGATCAAGGTGCTTGAGCTTGACTGAGAGGATGGCAGCCTGCAGCGCATCAAGACGACTATTTACCCCAATAGCTTCATGATAGTACCCCTGTTTGCGTCCGTGGTCAGCCAACACTCTGATCTTATTGGCGATCGCCTGATCCTGGGTGGTAATGGCTCCACCATCACCAAAGGCTCCCAGGTTTTTGGTGGGGTAAAAGCTAAAGCATCCCACATGGCCGATGGAGCCAACCCGTTGTCCTTGCCACGTTGCCCCTGTTGCCTGAGCGCAGTCTTCAATCACAACCAGATTATGCGCCCGAGCAATATCCATCACCAGGGACATCTGTGCAGGTTGACCAAAAAGATGAACGGGAATGATGGCGCGAGTTCGAGGCGTGATTTTGTCGGCGATCGCCTGACAATCGATGTTAAACCCATTGGGTTCAATATCAACAAATATGGGTGTTGCGCCAACCGCCGAAATCATTTCAGCAGTGGCGATAAAGGTAAACGGACTGGTAATGACCTCATCACCAGGGCCAATATCAAAAGCACGCAAAGCAAGAAATAACGCGTCACTTCCTGAATTACATGCCACACAAAATGACGTGCCAGAGTAGTGTGAAAACTCTGCCTCAAAACGCTCGACAAACTCTCCCTTAATGTATTGACCCGATGCAAGAACGGACAATACAGCCGTGTCTACGTCGCTCTTAATCGTCTCGTACTGCGTTTTAAGATCTAAAGGTGGGATGGGATTCACGCTTACTCGTCCAGTTACTCAAATCCAACGGTTCAATCCAATATAGCGTCATGCACATGGGTTGAGACAGTTGTGTGAGGTCACCGCGCCTCATCCAACTGCTTTTGCGCTTAACGCAGCTACAAACTGCTATTGATTGAACCACGAATCACGGTTAACTGCTCGGGTCGGCGTTAAACTCGCATGACTTTCCCGTTAATTCATCTGCGAAATGGCCATGCTTGCCTGATGGTATCCGCCCCGTTCTGGGTCATAGGTTGCAATAAGCTCTCTATCCTGGTCATAGAGCACCAAGGGCATGCCGCTATCGCTCCCAATCTCGGTCAACGTTTGCAGAAAAGCAATTAACTTTGAACGTTCAGCCACATTTTCAGAGCGAGGCTCTTCACGCTGAAATGCGGGCATGCCTGCTCGAACGAGCTGTCGAATTTCTTCAGAATAGGATGCTTCAATGAAAACATCGATTTCATCATTCCCCAAAGAATAGGAACACAGGGACGAGTATGTTGCGCAGGCTTGATTTAATCGCGCCCGAAAGTCTTCAAGGGATGCCAATCGTGCCAACGTCTGTTCAGTTCTATCTAACTCTTCGGTATAGGAACTCAACAGGGTTTGGGCCTGCTCGTAGTACAGGGTTCCTTCAGGAATTTGTTGGATATTTGATAGAGCGTTTTGCCAGGCAACCATGGCCTGAGTGAGAGATCCATTCTGCTCAAGCTGAACCGCTTGATCGGCAAGTGCCGTAGCTTGAGCATAGGCATCACGAGAAAGTTGTTCGCGCCTGTTTCGATCTTTGGAATCCATTAGGCGAGCTTCGTAGATGACGTTCAAATGCTGAGCTTCTGCATACGCCATTGTGTCGTTGGGAATGCCTGATAAGCGCTGCATCACCACTTGCCAGGTGACGTGAACAAGGTTCCAGCTTTCCGGTGAATCAGCGGTGCTTTCTCTCTCTTCTGCAATCTGGGCAGCTTCACGTGCCGCTGCAATCTTTGCTTGAGCCTCTTGTTCTCGCTGAATATGTTGATTGACTGTGGCTAAATAGGTTTGATACTCCGCACGCTTTAGGCGCGCTAATTCAGTAACTTTTGTGTTGTCTGGAATAGAGTTGAGTTGGGCGATCGCCATCTCCCACTGGTTTCGAATCTCTTCCCAGGTCTCTAATGGGTAGGGAGGTTCTTGAGCCAAAACGATCGCCTGTTGAGCCTCTCGTTGAGCCGAGACAATTTTTGAAATGAGATCGGCTTCTTGCTGATATTGAGAAATTAAGAGTTGAGCCTGGTCGTAATAGTCAGACCAAAACGGGATTTTGCCCAACTGATAATTGGCTTCTAGAAGCTTTTCATAAGCAACCGTGACGGTGTCTGTCGTTGCAGCGTCGAGCAAGTCTTGAGATTCTTGATTAAACGCCTGGGCGGTATCGAGCAGCGGGCAAGCCCCTATCACACAGGGACGAGTGACTGCATAGGCCCCGGTACTGAGTAGGGCGATCGCCACACTCGCAGTCGTTACGCGAATAATTCCCCAGCGATCGTTGAATTGCTGCTGAATAGTAGACAGGACACCCACGGAGGATACCTGTTGCATGAGCGATTGAAGGCTTTGGGCGTTGCTGAACAGCCGAGTTGTGATCGTGTCGGACAGATTCCTTTGAGCCAGATTTCTTTCATCCGTAGATTCCTCTGTGCATGTGACAGGGAGACTCTCTTGGCTACTCTTGTCAGAAAGAAGACCTGACGAAGAAAGGGTTGGGGAAGAACGTGCTGGGGAAGAAAGGGCTAAACCAGAGAGACTTGACTCTGAAGCTGAGGAATGATCACTCGCTTGAGGAGCCGCACTTACTGCAATTTCGGTTACTGCGCTTTCGGTTACTGCGCTTTCGGTCACTGCACTTTCGACTAAAGGTACAGGTTCAGCTTTCTTGAATTGCATCTTGCGCTTCTCATAAGCCGAAGAACATCCTTTGTGGTACAGCCCAACGAAAATGGGGCGATAAGAAGCAACCGACGGGGTCGTATCGTCTTTGGGTTGCTCGAATAGCTGTTCGCAGATGCTCTTCTTCTGTTGGAAAAACGAGGCTAGAGCTTGATAAATCGTAGATGACGCAGATTCGGCATCACGGGTGTGTTGAATCAAGACATACATTGCATTCGGGGTTGTGCGACAGCGGACTTGAGGCTCACTCGCATGTAGCACGACTTGCAATATACGCTCTAGCTCAGCTTCCAAAGATTTCAGCTTTCTCTCCATGGCTAGTGTCGTCAGAGGTATATCAGAGA
>JAYKJC010000254.1:0-6413 GCA_035285885.1 Leptolyngbyaceae cyanobacterium
TATTGAGCGTGACATCACCCGCCGAGCGAATCACCGGATCGTTGGGACTTCGTAAATCGCCGGGCTGATCCTCCAAGGTTGCCACCCTAAAGGAATCTCCGCTCTGAAAGCGACCATCTCCAATAACGGGAGCTGAGGAACGCAGCGTCAGCGTGTCTCCCGCCAAGATATAGCTCTCGGGGTGGCTGAGGGCAGAAATATCGAGCTGAGCGTTGCCCTGGAGTTCGAGCTGTCCCCCGGCGGAGGCCAGAAAGGGCTGGCTTACCTGGTCACGCACCTGGAGCGTTTGAGTGGCCTGTACCGTCACGTCGCCCCCGGCAGCGAGCCCTCCCTGCACGGCAATGTCTCGACCGTCCAGCGTCAAGTCTTGCCCGGTTGAGAGCTGAGCCAGACTATCAATGTCCCCCAGGGCAGATTCTCCAAGCTGGACGCCAACGGGCACATCGACGGTCAACAGTGGAGCCGCATTGGGATGAGTGGCGCTGAAGTCTAACCCGTTGGCAAACTCGAAGCGATCGCTCGTGCTGGCGACAAATGATCCTCGAATATCCAGCACCGCATTCTCGCCAAAGACAAAGCCGTTGGGATTCAGCAGAAACAAGCTGGCCTCTCCATCGACGCCGAGGGTGCCCAAAATACTGGAAGGGCGATCGCCCGTAATCCGCCCTAGAATCGCCTCAATTCCTGAAGGATTGGCAAAGTAAACTTCCTGAAGCTCACGAATGCTGAAATCGCTAAAGCTGTGAAACAAATGCCGTCCACGAATCGCTCCCCCTTCAACCTGGGTGCGGCGATCGCTCACCTGCCGCAGGGTGGATGATTCATCTCCAAGGGTTTGGTCTGGGGAAATCTCATTTCCCAGGACAGGGAGCACATACGTGCAAGGCAAGCTCAGCCCTGCTAATGTCAACGCCCCCAATAGCGTGGCTGTCCCGGTTCGGTTACAACTAAGACCCACAATGCACTCCCCCAAGCAGGTTTAGGGACCGTCAATATGAAGCTGTGTCACCCGTTTCTCGCATCACCCCTATTGCATCCCCTGTATCGCAATTGAGAGGATTTTAATCTGAACCCCAGAAAATCTCAATCGATGCATGACACATAACTTCAACACCACCTGAAAAATGCGTACATTCTACTGTGAAGAAACACAACGCTTGGCCAGCTCATTAAGCACAGCACATGTGCTTAACCAACGTACACACCGCTATAAATGAATGATGAACAAAATATAAAGAGAAGGAATGTCCATTTGTCCGTCTACACCGATTAGGCAAATACATCAATGGAAAAGCATCCAGCGCTGTGGATTGAGTATCTGGCTCGCATAGGGTATGTCGCAAAAGGCGTAGTTTATGGGACGGTGGGTCTTTTGTCTATCCAAGAGGCATTAGACATTGGCGGAAAAACAACCGGATCAGAAGGCGCATTGCGTTCGATAGCGGCTCAGCCGATGGGCCAGGTATTGTTGGTGCTTTTAATCATCGGGCTTGTGGGGTATGTCGTGTGGCGATTCGTTCAAGCGATTCTTGACCCAGAGCATCACAGCACTGGATTGACGGATATTTTTCGTCGGCTCGGCTATGCCACCAGTGCCGTCTTTTATAGCAGTTTGGCCTTTTCTGCGGTGAAAATTTTAGCGCTCCCCAACCTGGATAACGATGACGGGGTGACGGCCCAAGCCTGGACGGCACGTCTTTTAGTGCAACCGTTGGGCCGCTGGCTCGTTGGAGCGGTGGGTTTGTTTATCGTCGGATTAGGCTGCTACTACTTTTACCGCGCCATCAAAGCGGAGTTTCGCAAACGGTTTAAGTTGCACGAGATGAGCCCGGTCGAAAAATTGTGGACAACGATTGTGGGACGGTTTGGCATTGCAGCTCGCGGCTTTGTTTATGTCATGATCGGGACATTTGCTATACAAGCCGCCTGGTCGTTCGATGCAAGCAAAATCGAAACCTCTGAGGGTGCGCTTCGATCACTGGAGAATAACCCAACGGATGAATGGGTTCTGGCGATCGTTGCCATTGGACTCATCTCTTACGCGCTTCACATGGGCTTTCAGGCTCGATACCGAAGCATTGAGCCGCGTTAAGCGCGGTAGAATTCTGCACGAGTTAAGGCAGTGATGACGGTGATCAGGCAGGGAAGGGCGATCGCCCACCCTGCAATCACATCACTGGGCCATAGGAAAAGGGGGATGAGGGCCATCTGCTGCCCCATCGGAGACGATGGAATCAGCCATCGAACGGGCATACTTGCAAAGAGCAATACGGATTCGATAGGTCAGGGTGAGGGTGAAATTGGTAGAGGAACGAGCCTATTGGTTGGCATGGTCGCAGGTGCAAGGCATCGGGCCAACATTGATGTTTCGACTGAAGACTCACTTTGGGTCTCTCGCTGTTGCCTGGGAGGCATCGGTCGATGCGTTGATGGATGTAGATGGCATTGGTTTGCAAACCGCGCAAGAGATTGTGAATCGGCGATCGCCCCTCAATCCTGCCCAGATGCTTGAACAGCACAGCCAGCAGAACCCCCATTTCTGGACGCCCGCCGATGATGCCTATCCTCAATTGCTGCTCGAAATTCCCGATCCGCCTCCGATTCTGTATTACCGGGGTCAGGTGAATCTAGAGGAAAATCAGGGACGTGTTCCGGCGATCGCCATTGTGGGCACCCGCAGTCCCTCAGACTATGGCAAGCGCTGGACTCGACGCATCAGCACTGCCCTCGCTCAAGCGGGAGTCACCGTCGTGTCGGGACTGGCGGATGGTGTGGATGCCGAAGCTCACAAAAGTTGCCTCAACGCCGGAGGTCGCACGGTCGCGGTGATTGGCACGGGCGTAAATATTGTCTATCCCTGGACGAATCGGGCGATCGCCAAGGAGATCGTGCAAACGGGACTGATTCTCAGCGAATACCCCATGGGCACCAAACCCGACCGCACCCATTTTCCTCGCCGAAACCGCATCATCGCTGCATTCTGCCGTGCGGTTCTGGTCATCGAAGCACCCGAACGATCGGGAGCGCTGATCACCGCGCACCTCGCCAATGACTACCACCGCGATGTCTATGCCCTGCCCGGCTCACTCGACAACGAGAACTCGATGGGCTGTCTGCGGCTCATCAACACTGGCGCACACATGATTTTGAGTGAAGCCCACTTACTTGAAACCATTGGAGCCATCCCTCAGCTTGCAGAAGAAACCGCTTCGGGATCGTCATTAACCGCTCAACAGTCCACCCAGGGACAACTCTCCCTCATGGCTCAGACCAGTTCAACAGTCAGGCAATCCGCTCCAATCCAACCCCCTCCAATCCAACCCCCTCCAAACTTGAGTCCTGAACTCGACTGCGTTTTCCAAGCGGTAACGATTGACCCCCGGTTACTCGACACCATTGTTGAAGAAACCGCAATGCCCGTTGGCGATGTGTTGGCCGCCCTCGTCCAGCTTGAAATGATGGGATTGGTGGCGCAGCAACCCGGCATGATGTACCAAAAATGTTGAGACCAGAGTCCTGATGCAACAGGCCATGTCTGAAAGTTCAGCAATTCTCATTTTGAAAGACTTCGCGCCCTGTCGGCGCTCACTTGTTTAGGTTCAGGGGACAAAACGGTCGCTTGCGGCGACCGTTTTGTCCCCTGAACTTCCATATGAGAATTGCTGCCGAAAGTTGGGATCATTTTCCGGAATCACATTTTAGGATAGTGTAGTCTCGCGTGCATTCCTTTTTCCTTGAGCTGAATCTCCTTGAGCTGAACGAGCTAGCAACCACTCCTATCGTGTTCATCCTAGGAGAGAAAGATCAATGAGCAACTCAAGTCTGAATGTCATTCAAGGCAGTGGCCAAATTTTGGGCACACCGTTGGATGATTGCATTATTGGTAGCGCCGGAATTGACTATATTTGGGCAGAAGACGGAGACGATGAGGTCGAGGCAGGCGCGGGTGCAGATGTCGTCAAAGCTGGACGTGGCAACGATACCGTTTCCGGCGGTGAGGGAAATGATGAGATTGATGGACAGAATGGAGACGATATTCTGTTTGGAGACGAGGGTGCAGATGAAATTGCAGGTGGCGACGGCAACGACTATCTGTTTGGCGGCAGTAATCTAAGCGACATCGACGATCTCAACGGGGAAGATGGCCACGATGTGTTAGTCGGTGGCGCAGGCTACGACCGTCTCGTGGGTGGTGACGATTCAGGCAGTGGTGACGATGACGACTACCTGGTCGGAACCGACTATGTGGCCGCAGGAGATGGCGAAATCGACTATTTGAGAGGCGGTCGGGGTGCAGATACGTTTGTTTTAGGCGAAACAAAGGCCGCTTTAGAACAGGATGATTTGCGTAAAGATGAGCTGACTGGACAAATGGTCGATCAGAAGGCTTACTACCTGGATGCTGGTTTTGGCAATGGAAATGCTGGCTACGCGGTCATTGAAGATTTTCGCCCCAATGATGGCGATACGATCCAGCTTCTGAATCCTGATGTACTGTCGGGTGGGAGCATCTTTGTACAAACTCAGTTCTACACGGTTGGGCCATCCCCCATTCCTGGAGTGCAAGGCAGTGCAATCTACATCAGTTCAAAATACACGTTTGTTCCCGACGATTTGATTGCGATTGTTCGATTTGCAGCAAACCCAGATCGTCAGGTGAACCTCAACTCACGCTATATGAGCTATGTGGGAGAAGCGAAGCCCTTGGAACTGCCCATGCCACCGTTCGCCCCGCTTGATCCTTTTCCGATCGAGCCCTACCCAATTGATCTGCCTGCTGGGGGTTAAAACTGATCCGCCATAGAGGACTTTCTAGAATATAAAATACCCAACATTCCGGAGAGCGGGGCAGCGGACTGAGCCTGCCATCCCGTTCTCCGGGATATTATTGGGCATCCGAACGCAGAAGCTTTGCCTCCTGCCTAACCGAGAGCCAGAGGCTCCAAAGCAGATTCCCATGCAAAGCCAGGGTACCAAAACCAAGGGAGCGGGTGCTCAACACATCATACCTGACTTACCCGTTGGGTAAGTCTTCAATTCAATCTCGATTGGGGCCGTAGTCGAAATAGGCACAGACAATGCCGTGGTCTGATGTCCATTTATGCTCATCATCTAGAAAATCGTTCCAGACTTTCATTTCTCTGAATGACCAAATGCGTTGTCGAGAATAGTGATAAAACTGCTCGGACACCAGCACATGGTCGATAATCTCTCGTACGTCTTTGTACACGTGGGTGTAGTACACATCTCGAAGGGAGCGAAACTGTTGTAATGTGCTGGCATCGTAGAGTCCTACGTCACTTTTGCCACCCACTCGACTCGCGCCATAGAGTCGATAGGACGGTTGCTGAGTGGCGATCGCCAGCGTGTTACTTAGCTGCCCATCATTCAAGTCACCGACAATAACGACTGGAACATCTGTATGCTTGGCCACTTTATTCACAATGATGCGAAGGGCAGCGACTTCAGCGGTTCGACGAATGGTGGAAAGGGCACTTCCTAAGGCTTGGCTATGAGACCGAATCCCTTCATCATCTGACTCTTCATTGTCCAGGCGGGTCGGCAATTTTGATTTGAGGTGAGTCGCGAAGGCTTCGATTTGGGGGACATCCGGATCGTCTGTGTGTCCGATGGAGAGCTGAAGCACGGAGCGGGAAAAGATGTTGATCTTGACTTCGATATCATTATCTTCGCCTGCATCTTGAGGATCATTGCCCCGTTTGATCAGCGTCAATTCCTCTGGAAATTCCTTATGAATCGTTTTTTGTCGAACCGTCCAGGGCGATCGCACGGCTGCGGCCACAGCAATGTCATACCACTCGTCTTTGATGAACACCAGCTCGTAGTCGTTTTCCAGACCTGCTTCGACAAAGATATCGATTAAACACTGCTTCGACCAAAGTTCTTGGAAGGCGATGACATCGGCCTGGATGCGGTGAATCATCTCAGCGGACCAAGTGACTTTTTGGCGATACATCTGCTCTGAGTAAGGTTCTGCATTAAATCGCCAGCGCTTGCCCGGTAATTGGAGATTATAAAGGTTAAACGTGGCAAAGCTGATATCTCTGGAATTCGTCATCAGATTACTCCATTACTGAACCATAGCGCTAGCGTTGGTTATAGCGGCTGCAACCGCGTTAAGCACAAAAACATGTGTGTCGCGCCGCGCCACACACACCTGTACTTAACCAATGCGCATAGGGCTATAAGCACAAAAATGTTAGCTCAAGGCCATTGCAAATCGCTCTATTGTTTCAGTTAACCAGTGCGATATTAAGGGAGAGTTATCGAGTGCTGAATCGTTTACAACAGTTGACTTAAGAGCCATCCCCGAACCTCGACTACAGACTTGCCAGTTCCGTAGAGCAGTCGGATAGCGGTGCAGCTACAGGTAATTCGATACTCATCTGAGT
>JAYKJC010000255.1:0-4815 GCA_035285885.1 Leptolyngbyaceae cyanobacterium
CGGCCCAGCTCAGTTCTCCTGTGACTGCCGCCCAGCCCACGAGTGGAGGAATTGCGCCTGCGGCACCGCCGATCACAATGTTCTGAGGACTGTGGCGCTTGAGCCAGTGGGTGTAAACCAAGACGTAGGTGACGATCCCCGACATGGCGAGACAGGCGGCCAGCAGATTGGCAAACACCGTCAGAAGCGTGAATGAAATCACTGCAAGGGCGATCGCAAACATCAGTGCATGGCGAGGTTGAACGCGACCGGAGGGCAAGGGACGATGGCGCGTGCGCTCCATGTCATAGTCGATATCTCGGTCATACAGACAGTTGATGGTGTTGGCCGAGGCCGCAGCGAGCGCCCCCCCGGTAATCGTCACCAGCACCAGAATGGGATCGACAGACCCACGACCCGCGAGCCACATGCTTCCTGCGGTGGTGATCAACAACAGGAGAATAATGCGGGGCTTGGTCAACTGCCAGTAGCTTTTGATGACCTGAAGCAAATTCTCATGGTGTCGGGATGCTGGAGTCGTCAGAGTTTCATGCATACGTGAGTATCCTTGGGAACAATATTGATTGTGAAAATTGGTTTTGAGACTGGAGATTGAGTGTGATGGTGCGAAAAAGCGGTTGAGACGGTGGGAGGAGTCGTAGAAACCAGTAGAACCAAAAAGGGGAAGCGAGTCAGAGCGCAATCACGCGTTGGCGATCGCCAGATGACGAAATCGAAAGCCCAGAACCGCGATGATCAGCAATGTGGCCAGCAGCGCTGCCCCAACACTCTGGTGAAGCACCGTCAGCACTTCGACCTGAAGATGGAGCTTAAATGTCGAGACTCCCAGCAAAATTTGAGTCCCTAACAACGCGCCAACGCCCCACGACAGGGTTCGAAGCGTTGGGTTGAGGGATGGCGTTCTCCAGGCGATCGCCACCACCGCCAACGTCGCCAAACTCGCGGGGATCACACCGATGAGGTGCGTATTCATCACCCGACATAGACTGGCGAGACTGAGGCACTGATGGAGTGCCCACTGTGATCCCACCAGGGCTCCTGTCCGGCTTTGGGCGTAGATCAGCACCGCCGCCACCAGACTGACCCAGTGGATGCCTCTGAATGTCGTCGCTTGCCTGTCTTGTCGGCTTGCTTTCGAGCTTTCTTGGGGAGGCAAGAGAAAAATGCCGATCACCAGCAGCGTCATGAAAAAGATGAGTGCCGTTCCTAAATGGGCGGTGACAATATCGAACCGGAGCATCTCTGTCACGGTCAGACCACCTAAAATCCCTTGAAAACAGATGAGGCCAAATGCCCCAACCGATGCGGCGGGCATCCAGCCCGGCAGCACTCGACGGTTGATCCAGCTCAAGGCCATGAGGGCGATCGCCATCACCCCAATGAGCGCTGCATCCAGTCGGTGAAACCATTCGAGAAACACCTGAAGATTCATCTGCTGGGCAGGATAGAGGGTGCCATAGCACAACGGCCAGTCCGGACAGGCGAGTCCCGCATTCATCACGCGGGTGGCGCTGCCAATTGCCATGAGAATAAATGTGGCGATCGCCATTTTCCACACCAGGCGACGCACGAGCGTTTTGGCATTACTGTCAGGCTGAAGCGCATAGAGGGATTGAGAATAAGAATTCTGTGAATGAGGGGGGGTAACCGTATTGGCAAAAGATGGAGAAGGAAAAGCGGAATCGGCCATAAAACGGATAATCCTCGTCGTCTTTGAGTCGAGTTCACTATGAGACAGGCAGATGAAGCAGGTACACGCGAGACATTCCCCTTAGAGAATCAGCCCCCTTGGAAAACCGGAACTACATCATGCTCAGTCAGATGAAAAAGCTTAGGGATCACGAAAGAACGAATTTATTCACCGTCCTTAACATCAGCGGGAGCATAAGCTTTATCGTCTATTACCTGTCGCATGACTCCACTCTAATGACGGAAACTCTGATCCCTGGAAAGCTTTAGTGTTTTCTTCCGATTGTCTGTAACAATCTGCTGCAACTTTCTTTTGCATTTCTTTATGTTGTGTTGCAAAAGAATGAAAGAACTGGAACGTGCGCTTAGGGATGAGCAAGAAGATGGGCGAGAGGAGTGCCAAGTCGTACATCGATTTAGTGATCGATGAAAAGCACGTTCTTGCTTTGGATGATGAACGGTATGGCCATTTCTCGAAAAGTTTAGGCCAACAGGTGTGAAGAAAGTGAGTACACTAAAAACGGGTAACCGCAATACGCGTGTTATGGTTGGGGAAAGGGTTCTATTGTCTCGATCAGAGTGCTCTACGCTGAAAAAACGTGTTCGTGGGCGATCGCCGTAACCGTATTCCCCTCTGGACTGGCTGTCTTCAGCGCTCGATGAACACCTCGCAATCGTAATCGCTTGACCGTAGTCACCCGACTGCAATACCGAATTCAATATCGAAAAGTGAGTACCGAAACGAAAGATAACCACTTTCAATCTCAATTACCATTCACTCCTGACTATTACGTTTCCCTTGGTTAGATTGAGTGGGTTAGGGGTTTGTAATCATGAAGACGAATCAAAGCTTTAGCGACGGAATTCTCGACTGGGATCTTCAGGGTGAATGGGTGCACCTCTCATCCCAGCTTCTTACGATGCTTGGCTATGGCGACATGAACCCCGCACTTTCCCTGACTGATTGGTGCGCGTTAATTCATCCGGATGATCGTGAGTTTGTACTCAATCGAGTCAAGACTTTGTCTTCAAACACGACTAACGGTCTGACAATGAAGCATCGCTTGCGTTGTCACGACGGCAATTATCGCTTGTTCCAGGTTCAAGGAAAAGCTCACTGGGGCGATCGCCAGACACCAGACCGCTTATGGTTGTTTTATAAAGTCACGGGCGATCGCATTTACTCTGAAGAAACCGCCGAACAACGGGCTGCGGTGTTGCAAGCCCTGCTCAACGTCCTTCCCGACTTTTTAATTCGCATGGATGGCGACGGAACGTATCTAGATTTCCTCTGCGGTGGTGATGTGGAAGTGTACTGTGCCACCGGGCGGTTCGTTGGTGAGTCCATTTACGATATCCTGCCCCACGACATCGCCCATCAGCGGATGTTCTATGTTCGTCAGGCATTAGAGACGGGTAAGATGCAGACCTATGATTTTAGGTTTCCAATCGATGGAAAGATCTTTTATGAAGAAGCCCGCATCCTGAAAATTAAGGACAACGAAGTTTTAGTCATTGTTCGTGACATTACTGAACGCAAACAATCAGAGCTACTGTTACGCAAAAGCCTTGAGCGTGAGCAGGCGATCGTGCGAATTTTGAATCTCATGCGACAGAACCTGGAGATTAAACAGGTCTTTTCCACGACTGTCGAAGAAATCCGTCATCTATTAGAGTGCGATCGCGCTGTTATTTATCAGTTCAATCCTGACTGGAGTGGGCAATTTGTGGCTGACTCGGTTCAGGCTCCTTGGGAAAGCCTTCTGGCACACGATCATATTGAATGCCACCTGCAAAGCACGACGAATCATGCCAACTGTGGAGTTGCACAAACCGTCAACATGGAATCGTTTATTGATACTTATCTACAGGAGACTCAAGGAGGCCGATATCGAGCAGGGATACCCTACCAGCGAGTTGATGATATTTATCAAGAAAATTTTGATCCATGCTATGTCGAATTACTAGAAAAACTACAGGCTCGGGCCTATATCATCACTCCGATCTTTCAAGGTGATGATCTATGGGGATTGTTTGGAGTGTATCAAAACGGAAAGCCTCGTCGGTGGGAAGATGATGAGGTGCGTGCTGTCGTTCAAGTCGGAATTCAACTGGCGATCGCCATCCAGCAAGCCTCGCTCTTCTCGCAGTTAAATCAAAAAATAGAGCAGCAAGAACATACTCTCCACGAGCTTAAGCAAACTCAACTTCAGCTCATTCAAGCCGAAAAACTCTCCGGGTTGGGACAACTGGTCGCAGGCATCGCTCACGAACTCAATAATCCGATTACTTTCATTTCGGGTAACGTTTTGCCAATTAATAACTATGTCCAGGCACTATTAAAGCTTATTCATCTATATCAGCAAGAATATCCAACTCCCTCTCAGAACTTACGCAATGAACTTCAAAGAAGCGACTTAGAATTCATTAAACACGATTTGCCCGCAGCGCTTTCATCGATTGAAACGGGGAGTCAACAAATCTTGGAAGTTGTGACAGGTTTAAGAACCTTTTCTCGACTCGATCAAGAAGGAAAAAAAGAATCGAATTTGAACGAAGGCATTGATATAACCTTGCGCATCTTGCAAAATCGGCTGAAAGGCTATGCCCCCCGTCCAGATATTCGAGTGGAAAAGTTACTCTCTCAATTACCGTTGGTTGAATGTTATCCTGCTCAGATCAATCAAGTGTTCATGAATTTGTGGGTCAATGCCATTGATGCGATTGATGAACGGGTGGAAAGGGAACTTGAGGAGACTCAAGAAATTACGCCTGGACATATTCAAGTCGTTACAAGCTGCGTCAATGAAAAGGTCAAAATTCAAATTTCGGATAATGGGTCTGGAATTTCTGAAGATGTGCAGCAACGGATCTTTGAACCGTTCTTCACCACAAAGTCTGTCGATAAAGGGACTGGACTAGGGCTAGCCATTAGTTATCAAATTATTGTGGCCCATCATGGAGGCCAACTCGAATGCGTTTCGACCCCCGGACGTGGCACTCAGATGAGTATCGAATTACCTGTAGCTGCACCGCTATCCGACTGCTCTACGGAACTGGCAAGTCTGTAGTCGAGGTTCGGGGATGGCTCTTAAGTCAACTGTTGTAAACGATTCAGCACTCGAT
>JAYKJC010000256.1:0-3420 GCA_035285885.1 Leptolyngbyaceae cyanobacterium
TGCGCCAGCGGTTTTCATCGGCGTTTTCAATTTTCTTGCTGCCGCCATCCTTGGATGAACTTGAACAGCGCCTGCGTCACCGAGGCCACGACTCTGAAGAATCCATCGCCCGACGACTGATTCGAGCTAAGTCTGAGATTACTGCCGCAGAGGAATTTGACTTGACCATCGTCAATGATGACTTAGACAAAGCGCTCGAACGCATTCAAGACGCCCTCTTTTCCTCCCCCGTGAAGTGCTAGAAGCGGCATGGGCGAATGGCGTTAATGAATGGCTTGCTATTTAAGGAATGATTTTCGTAAGGGCGTACGACCGTACGCCCCTATCCATACAGGCATATGACGCATATAGGCGTAAGCATCCTTGCGTGCTGATTGACTGACAAAACTCTCGGAACTAGTATTCTGACGTAGGATGGGTTAGCGTTAGCGTAACCCATCGAAACCCTTGCCGCTGTTGGGTTTCGCTCTGCTCAACGCTAACCTACACCAGAACTTTTGTCAGTCAACCAGCCTTGCGTGTTGCAATCAGGTTGCGTATTCGATTGCATCTAGGGATGCTGCTGAGGTTTGGGTGGTCTGACACGCTTTCCCCTGGACGACCAGCACCATACACGGCGCGTGATGCACCACATAATTGCTGACACTGCCGAGCAGCATCTCCGTCAATCCCTGGCGTCCTCGACGCCCAATGACAATCAGATCGGCTTCCCATTCTTCTGCTTTGCGACACAGCCCTGAGCCTGCATCGGTGACCTGGTAGTCATACTCGACGTGGAGGTGATGGAGTTCGGCTTCAGCTTGATAGCGGTGAAATTGGGCGATCGCCAGCTTGGTATGTTCTTGAAGCTGCATACTCTGGACTTGATACGCCTGATCCACCAGATGAGGCGACAACCCCAGTTCTCCTGAAAACGGAGGCGGCGTCATGAGCGTATCGACGCTGATGCAATGAAAGAGAAAGAGTTCTGCCTGGTTTTGGCGCGCAATGTCTAACGCTTCTCGAAAAACACTATCACTGAACGAAGAAAAGTCGAGACCCACTAAAACTTTCTGAACGCTCATGGGGTCATCCTCCTTAGCGATAAACTCACCTTAAACCTACCGTAATCGTTCAAGGCTGAGAGCATTTCGCAACGTATAGGCTCATAACTTAATAAGCCGTAACCCAGCTTGGTTGATGAATGAGTGAAGACATTCGGTTATGACAGCTTTGGCTCTAATTGCCCCGCTGAATGCACTCCATACATAAATGGAACAACGCCACAATCAACGTCACCTCAATCCCGATTTGTAGCAGCATCGGTGCAGAAAGCAGCCCTGCCAGCACAAACCCAGACCCCACAACAAGACTCACAATGAGAATCGCTTCGTCGTCAAATAGATTGAGTCCCGCCCACAGAATGCCAAATCCAAGAATCCAGAAAATTGTATGGGTCATGAATTTTGAATGGGTTCACATTTTGAGAACAGGCAAGCAGAACACTTGCCTGTTCTCAAAAAAATAAATCAATGCCGAAGGAATTACCGCATGCTTGCTTACCGCATATTCTCTTACCGCATGCTTTCTTTGCGTTCTTTTTTCACGTCTCGGGAACCCGCCGCCGCCAATTCTGCATCCATGAGCGTCTGCCCTGTGGCTGCGAGATACACATCATCCAGGCTGGGGCGAGATTGAGAAATGCCAAACGTGGGAAGCTCCGCATCTTTAAGAGCGTGCTGAATGGTCAGAAGGGCATCACTGTTGGGATCGACGACCAGGTTGAGAGAGTTTCCCTGGGCTTCGTTGATGATGATCTCTTGCACAAAGGGCAGTTTCTCCAGCATGATTCGAGCCGCATTGGCGTCTTCGTCCGTTGTGAATTCTCGAATGCGGAGAGTGATGCGATCGCCCCCGACGTTATCTTTCAGTTCTGAAGACGTGCCACTGGCAATCACCTTGCCCCGATCGATAATCGCCACGCGATCGGCGAGAGCGTCCACTTCTTCTAAATAATGGCTGGTCAGAAGAACCGTGGTTCCTTCTGCACGGAGCTTTCGCAGAAAATCCCAGACCACCACCCGACTTTCGATATCTAAGCCGACGGTTGGCTCATCCAACACCAGCACATCGGGTTTGTGCAGCAGCCCAGCCGCCAGATCGAGCCGCTTTCTCATCCCTCCAGAATAGGTTCCGGTTTTGGTATCAATCCACTCGCCCATGCCCAGCAAATCGGACATCTGCTCAATCCGCTTTTTGCTGTCTTTGGGAGGAATGTGATAAAGCGCTGCCTGTAGTTCCAGCAGTTCTCGCCCTGTCAACACTTTATCGAGGGCCACTTCTTGAGCCACATATCCCAGCTTTTGCCGCGCCAGCTTGGGATTGTCGAGAACTGAGATTCCGGATACTTCAACGGTGCCTGAGTCTGGGTAGGCCAAGGTGCAGAGACAGCGCAAGGTGGTTGTCTTGCCAGCACCATTCGGTCCCAGCAGTCCAAAAATTTCTCCCGGCTCAACCAAGAGAGAAATATCTTTGATGGCCTCTACCTTGCCATATCGTTTCTGAAGATTTTGGATCAGAATCGCAGGCGTCATCGCTCATTGCCCCCTTTCTACATCTCGCCAGGTGCTAAATTTCGTGCTCAATGGATGGCTCAATCGAATGGATGGCTCAATCAAACAGATTGCAAATGCCGGGTCGTGCAAGGTGAATTGGCTTCCCCTGCACGACGAAGGTGGGCATTGCCCACCCTACTTTGACCCGAATCCTGCAATCTGATTGCAGACCTTCATGCCATCGAACATCCATCTAAATTCTAGAACGCTGAGCAAGAACTTGGAGACATTCAACGGGCGATCGCCCTCACTAGCTGGCGAGGAATGCCGTTGTCAGCACGGGACGAACCACATCGGTGACGTGGGTCATCATAGCTTGAGTCATCGGCAAACTGTCGATCGCCATTCCCGCACAGAGCAGCATCATGTAGAAGATAGAGTATTTGAACACTGAGCGAGCCGCATCTCGACTATCAGAGTCTTGTAGAAGCTGCCAGGACTTTTTGACGAAAATCGCTCCCAAGAAAATCGCTGACGCCGCATACACCGCTCCAGACACATGCAGCGGATACACGAGCAGCAGCGTCATGGGAATCAACATCACCGTGTAGTAAAGAATCTGCTTGGCCGTGACCAGATTGCCTTCGATCACGGGCAGCATGGGCACACCGACCTTCGCGTAGTCCTGACGAATCATCATCGCCAGTGCCCAGAAGTGAGGCGGCGTCCACATAAAGATGATGGCGAAAAAGACCCATGCGGCCCAGCTCAGTTCTCCTGTGACTGCCGCCCAGCCCACGAGTGGAGGAATTGCGCCTGCGGCACCGCCGATCACAATGTTCTGAGGACTGTGGCGCTTGAGCCAGTGGGTGTAAACCAAGACGTA
>JAYKJC010000257.1:0-3369 GCA_035285885.1 Leptolyngbyaceae cyanobacterium
ATGTTGCTTTTTTGCGACTTTGCTTCTTTTGGGGCTTCTGCACTGAGGACGGAGACGGCTGATCAGGACTTGAGTCACTTTCAACGACCTGTTCCTGGGGATCTAAGGTTTCTTCAATGTCCAACGAACTTATCGGGGGTGGAGCATCTGGCGTGTCCATCGAATGGAGCCAGTCGTTATCAGCGTCATCCTCTTCTGGAGGCGGACTCTCGACAGAATCTTGGGCAGAACGTTGAGAATGAATTGTCGATACCGAGGGTTGATCAGACAGTTGATCTGCCATCTGACCCGCCATCTGATCCGCCGCCGAATTTGACGGATGCATAGATGTTGGAATCTGCTCAGGTGAGGTGCGTGGGTAAACAGGCGGATTTTCTGAAGAGTTACTGTCTGTCGTCACATCTCGTGCCGTCACATCTTGTGCCGTTTCATCTGGGGCGGTTTGATGAGAACGAGGGATCGCTGCGAGAGCCTGATAGGACTCTGACAATTGATTGAGATATGGAGCCAGGGCAGAGGCGATCGCCCTCACTTTTGCCTGATCCTCTGCTGCTTCAATGGTTGAAGCCATAGCCATAGCCGAGGCGAGGGGCGTTGTCCCGACATGAACCGTTGCCCGAACAACTAGCTGATCATTGTGGGTGGTCAGCCAGTCAGTCACCACAGCACTCTGGGGAATCTGTTGGTGGAGCAGGGCGATCGCCTGGGATGCCGGGGTGGAAATGACTCCGTCAAAAGGAGCCTGAGATGAGCGAGAGATCGGTACCATATAATTTCTTCTGCATAAGAGCATGCCTCAAGGTTAAGCTAATAGATAGTACTCCGCAGCACTCTAGAGGCGACATATTAGGGTGTACCTTAAAATCCATGAGAAGACTTGGATTTTTTGTGAGCTTCCGCGCACGAAAAATCGAGTGCAAAAACAGACCCTAATGATGCCCTAATGATTAGGAAAGGGGTGCCACGTTCAGAAGGTAAATCAGAAATTAAATGTTAGATAGACTGCTCGACTTCTTCCCAAATATTGGAGTAGATGCGTTAGACGCCCTCCTCCTGTTGCCCGTTCTCATTGCGCTAGAGGCTGTCTTATCAGCCGATAATGCGATCGCCCTAGCCGCCATTGCTCAAGGGCTAGAAAGCCGAACCATGCAGCGCAACGCCTTGAACATTGGTCTGGTCGCTGCATTTGTCTTGCGCATCGTTCTGATTTTAACGGCGACGTGGGTGCTGCATTTTTGGCAGTTTGAACTTTTGGGTGCCCTTTACCTTCTCTGGCTGGTGTTCCAATACTTCAGGTCTGACACCGATGAGAATGAACATCACCACGGCCCCCGATTTAAGAACCTGTGGCAGGCCATTCCCCTGATTGCCGTAACTGACCTGGCATTTTCTTTAGACAGCGTAACAACGGCTCTTGCCCTTTCCCATGAGGTTTGGCTCGTCATCACAGGGGGACTCATCGGGGTCATCGCCTTACGGTTTATGGCGGGGCTATTTATTCAGTGGATTAAAGAATTTGATCACCTCGAAGATGCAGGCTTTATCACGGTGGGTCTTGTGGGGTTGCGCCTTCTGGTACGAGTGATTGATCCGCAGCTTGTGCCTCCTGAGTGGCTCATGGTTACGGTTATTGGAACCATTTTTGCATGGGGCTTTTCTAAGCGGTCTTTAGTGGACAATCAAGGGGCAGAATCGGAGCTTGATGCGGCTGATGCGGCTAAAGAAAAACAGGACTCAAGCCCCAGTCACCCAGAAGCTGCCGAGCAGGAGATCTCAGGAACCGATGATGATACGAACGGCCATCATGCTGCGAAGGTCACACAACTGAAGATCCCTGCCTTGAGCGTCAACAATACGAAAGATACGTCCGACCAAGTGCAAGATTGAGACGGATAATCGGTCGCCTTTCACAGGGGAGGGCTGTAGACGGGCGAAATGTTAATAATTGACTGACATTTGGCTCAGCAATTCTCATTATGGAGATTCAGGGGGAAAAACGGTCGCCGCAAGTGACCGTTTTTCCACTGAACTGATACAAGTGAGCGCCGATAGGGCTCGAAGTCTTTCAAAATGAGAATTGCTGCATTTGGCTAACATTGGCTGACATAATTCGGCTGAAGCGATTATTATACTTTGAGCGTCTATAGGCCCACTATGCAACTGACTCCCCAGGAAAAAGACAAACTGATGATTTTTACGGCGGCTCTCCTTGCTGAGCGACGTAAAGATAAAGGCTTAAAGCTTAACTATCCCGAGTCCGTTGCCTACATCTCGGCAGCGATTCTCGAAGGGGCACGAGAAGGTCGGAGTGTTGCAGACCTGATGACCTACGGAACAACACTCCTTTCGCGGGACGATGTAATGGATGGGATTGCTGAGATGGTTCATGAGGTGCAGGTTGAGGCAACCTTTCCAGACGGCACAAAACTCGTCACTGTTCACGATCCCATTCGTTAATCCATACATCCTATTTAGGGGCAAAACCAATGATTCCAGGCGAACTCATCACGCCCGATGGAGACCTTGAGCTGAATGCAGGGCGTCCGACGCTCACCCTTTCTGTAGCCAATACGGGCGATCGCCCCATTCAGGTCGGGTCACATTATCATTTTTATGAAGTGAACGAAGCACTGGCCTTTGAGCGAGAGCAAACAAAAGGGATGCGGCTTGACATCCCCGCAGGAACAGCAGTTCGGTTTGAGCCTGGCGATGAACGGGAAGTCACGCTCGTTCCCTTTGTGGGTAGTCGCGAGGTGTATGGCTTAAATGCAAAAGTGAACGGCCCTCTGGATTCTTGAGTTTTCACCAGTTCTGCGTGAATTCAAGATTATCTGCTGTCGCTGAGCTCATCATCATCACCTGATTGACTGACAAAACTCTTGAAACCCTCATTCCGTCGTAGGGTGGGTTAGCGTTAGCGTAACCCACCGCAACCGTTTGTACTGTTGGGTTTCGCTTTGCTCAACACCAACCTACATTGAAACTTTTGTCAGTCAATCAGCATCATCACATCTTCGCTCTAAAGGCAATTGTCTTAATTTTCCAGGGGGCGATACGCTCTACGCCCTGGTAAGCCAACGCCCCACCGAATTCTCCTTCACTTAGATCTTCTTCACCCTGAGGCAGAACCTCCTCCAAAATACTCGTCCATTCCTCTGCGGTGAGATTCACCCCAGCGTCTTGCACGGTTGGGAAGAACGTATCAGTATTCAGTTCTGTTGGTTCTCCATGCCCTTCATAGAACCGCAGCATCCACCGATTCATCTGCTCTTCAGACCGTTTGAATGCCGTCAAGAATAGATTTTCCTGAGGAAGATTGAGGAACCGTCCGTGGGTGGGCAATTGTAGGGGCAAATGGCCATTTGCCCC
>JAYKJC010000258.1:0-4016 GCA_035285885.1 Leptolyngbyaceae cyanobacterium
TCTTCTGAAAGCTTGTCAGGCACCGCTACCTGATCTTCACTTTGCACACGGTGCCGGGAAATGCCCCCACTGTCTGGCCCTTCGACGCTGCCCAGTCCGGGAAGCTCCCACTCCTTACGAGGCGACGCTTGCAGGTAGTGCGAAGCCGCTCCCCGACCCACTTGTTCGGCAAAGCGATTTAAGAGGGCAGCCATCAACGCCTCGCCCTGTTGGCCAAGTCCACGTAACTTCTCTAAGCCATGAATCAACGATTCGTGATACCCCTCGACATTGGTTTGAAGAGAGTCAAACACAACCCGCAAGGTTGCGTCTAGTCGAAGCAACATGTCATCCGATTGCTCTTGCAGCTTCTGCATGTACAGCAACCGCTGACCTGGACTCAATTGAGTTTGATCAGCCGCACCTTCCAAGGCTCCTGCTGGGACGTGTGCCGCCTGTAGCTCCAGGTTGGAGTAGGTTTGAGCAATCTGTGCAGCCAGCTGTTCTTGCAGCTTATCGGTTAACGACTGCATAAAATTCTGAACGAGCTGCTGCTGATTCAGCTGTTGATTGGCTAACAATAAATCCTGGCGCTGCTGCTCTAGTCGTTGAATATCAGCCGTTACCAGTTGTCGTTGCTGGTAGAGCGTCATGAGTTCTTCGCGTAACGGCTGCATCATATTGACCCGGAGGTAGTTCATCTCCTGAACTACCGCCTGCAAGACCTGTTGAGCGGACTCCGCCGGAGCCACCCCAGAGCCACCTGGAGTTGTAGCGATTCCTGCTCCATATTGCGTCGCCAGAGCTGAGGACGCTGCGCCAAAGCTGGGCAACGACGGCGATGCTCCCCCCATTCCCCCACTTTCTGCTTGAGAATTTTCCGCATAAGAATTTTCTGCCGAAAGCGTCTGTTCATCGCTTTGCAGCGAGGAGAGGTATTGACGCGCCTGTTCGAGCACCTGTTGCTGCTGGGCGTCATTCATTTTCTGAGACGGATTGAGCGGAGGCTTGGACTGAAGAACCTCGTCAATCTTGCGGATCAGTGCTTGAATTTGTGTCTTTGGCGCAGTCACAGTACCACCCCTGAAGCGAATATTTGACTATGCAACAAAGTCATGACATGCCATCAATCTTTTGCTACAGAATCTCTAGAACAGTGCAAATCGCACAGTCAGCAAAGAGACTTACCCTAGAGACTAGCAATAAAAGGCAGAAAATGCCCTAAAAATCTGCTTCTGTTAAGTTCCCCATTCACATCACTCAAACGATCAAAAATCTGAAAGTTGCAACATTTTTCAACTAGAAATGCCCGTAGCGACTTGCAACCAGGTTATGCATAAAACTGGCTGGATGGGTTACCCTGCGACCCCCAAAGCGAGTTTGAATCACTGCTCATCGCACTCTATTTTGACCCCTTTTCTATCCGCATGGTCTATCCACGGCTTGAAGGGTCGGCTCTTACTTTTTATAACGAATTTAGAATCCAGACTAAAATAGTCGGGTATGTTTGACGCTCATTTTTGAAGCGTGGTACTGTGCTAAACAGTTCAATGTAAAGCACCAAATTTAAATCGGTGCTTCTGGCACGTGATGGTGTTTTCCCAAGCGGTGCCGTCAGAAATCAATGTTGTCGAATCCATACGAGAAAGCATCATGACGCAGGCTATCAATCCAACTCTTGAGACGACCGGGCTGTCCGTTACCTCAGCGGCTACGTTCACAAACCTGAAATGTAAAGAATGCGGTGCAACCTATGACGCAAAAGCACTGCACGTATGTGAGGAGTGTTTTGGGCCACTCGAAGTGACCTATGACTACGACGCAATTCGTCAGCAGGTGTCTCGACAGACGATTGAGGCTGGGCCAAACTCCATCTGGCGCTACAAGCCGTTTCTCCCGGTCGCAACCGACAATCCCATTGATGTCGGCACGGGAATGACGCCTCTGCTAGAGACCCATCGACTAGCGCGTCGATTGGGACTCAAAAAGCTTTACATCAAAAATGATGCGGTGAATATGCCCACCCTCAGTTTCAAAGATCGGGTGGTTTCTGTCGCATTAACCCGTGCCCGTGAACTTGGGTTCTCAACGGTTTCTTGTGCAAGCACTGGTAATTTGGCGAACTCTACAGCGGCGATCGCCGCCCACGCAGGACTAGACTGCTGTGTCTTCATCCCCTCTGACTTAGAAGCCGGAAAAGTACTGGGGACGCTCATCTATGCTCCGACCGTCATGGCGGTTCACGGCAACTATGACCAGGTCAATCGCCTCTGTTCTGAAGTCGCCAACACCCACGGGTGGGGATTTGTGAACATCAACCTCCGTCCGTACTACTCCGAAGGGTCGAAAACCCTGGGCTTTGAAGTGGCTGAACAACTCGGCTGGCAGCTTCCAGATCACATTGTGGCTCCGCTGGCTTCTGGATCTCTGTATGGCAAGATTTACAAGGGATTCAACGAACTGATTAAGGTTGGTCTGGTAGACGAAAAGCCCGTTCGCTTTAGCGGTGCTCAGGCGGAAGGATGTTCTCCCATTTCTCAAGCCTTTAAAGAAGGCCGTGACTTCATCACGCCTGTGAAGCCCAACACCATTGCCAAGTCCATCGCCATTGGTAATCCGGCTGACGGCATCTACGCCCTTGAGATTGCGAAAAAGACCAACGGCAACATCGAAGATGTTACCGATGCTGAAATTGTCGAAGGCATGAAGCTCCTGGCTGAAACTGAGGGCATCTTCACTGAAACCGCCGGAGGCACAACCATCGCTGTGCTGAAGAAGCTCGTCGAAGCTGGCAAAATCGATCCCGATGAAACGACGGTCGCCTACATCACGGGTAACGGCCTGAAAACTCAAGAGGCTGTTCAAGGCGCAATCGGTGAGACACTGAAGATTGAACCCAAGCTAGACGCGTTTGAGCGAGCACTTGAGCGGGCGAATACCCTGGGTCGTTTGGAGTGGCAGCAAACACTTGTTTAAGGCTGAAGCCGTTTTTGCTGCTGGCTTTTGCTCAGTCGGTTCTGCTTCTCGTTTCCGTCCCTGTTCATGCGTGTATTTTGATTTCTTTTTGATTTCTTCTTGTTGCTTATGGCTGTAAAAGTACTGATTCCAACCCCTCTCCAGAAGTTCACGAAAAACCAGGCCACTCTTGAATGTGAGGGCGCGACCATTAGTGAATTAATGGATGCCCTTGACCAAAGTTGTCCCGGTATTAAGGCACGCTTGTGCGATGAGCAAGGTCAACTTCGTCGCTTTGTGAATTTCTACGTCAACAGCGAAGATATTCGCTTTCTTGAAGGTGCGGATACCGCCCTCCAGGATGGCGATGAAGTGAGCATTGTGCCTGCGGTTGCAGGAGGCTAGTTCAAGGCGCTCTCTTGCTAAAATGAATTCAGAGTAAAGAAAAGCCAGGTGGTTTTCAGAATGGAAGCCCCTGGTTTTCTCATGACTTGAGGATTAGTCGTGTTTCCAGATTTTCTACCATCAAGCGTTCAGCAGTTAACCGAAGACACCTCCATCAACCTGGCTCGGCAAATTCAGCAACGGGCGATCGCCACTCCCCTCTGCGACGACCCGATTCCCACCAGCTATGTGCAGCAAGGAAGCGGAACACCCCCCATTCTTCTCATCCACGGGTTTGATAGCTCGGTGATGGAATACCGCCGCCTGATGCCGCTGCTGGCCGAGCATCACGAAACATGGGCCATCGATTTACTGACCTTTGGATTTACGGGGCGATCGCCCACCTTAACTTTCAGTGCCTCCGAGATCAAACAACACCTGCATGCCAGTTGGCAGCAACTCATCGGTCGTCCCGTGATTTTGGTCGGAGCTTCGATGGGAGGAGCCGCCGCCATCGACTTTGCCCTCACCTACCCAGACGCCGTTGAAAAGCTGATCTTGTTGGACAGTGCGGGCGGGGCAAAAGGCCCAAATATGGGTCGATTAATGGTTCCGCCCATGGGCTTTTTAGCCACGGAGTTTTTGCGAAATGGACGGGTGCGTCGCAGCATCAGTCGAGCCGCTTACGCTGACAAGCG
>JAYKJC010000259.1:0-7237 GCA_035285885.1 Leptolyngbyaceae cyanobacterium
TTTTGAGAAGGCGGAGGTAAAGCGTTCATGGTGCGGGGTTCATGGTGCAGGATAGATATTTACGCTTCTGTCATAGCCTAATTGCGAGGATGCTACCATAGGGTTTTCTCTGATCGCAAAAAACCTATAAACAAGCCAGTTTTTTATCAAGCAGAATTTACGTAAGTCCTATCAGCGAGAGAACGCATCGGAAACTTGGTCGATCGTGGATCAGGCTATGATAATGGAAGGTTCACTTAGGTGAGGAGACCAACAATGTCGATTCGCCAGCGACGATATAGCAAAGAAGAATTGGCTGCACGGGGGCAAGCCCTGTATGAGTCCCAGATTCAGCACTACGTTGAACCCGGCAATGAAGGAAAGATTGTTGCGGTTGACGTAGACACAGGAGCCTTCGAAATTGCCAATAGCGTGCTGCCTGCCACTAACCAGTTATTTGAACGATATCCAGATGCGCAACCCTGGGTGGTGCGGGTGGGTCATCGTGCTGTCTATCACTTCGGGGCTCGCAGCCTCGCTGATCACCGTCTGACGGAGACCTGCCTGCCAGAGAACCGCTTGACCGAGACTCATTTGACCGATAGGGGTCTGACTGATATCGAATGATGCGAGGAGTGGTGAATGGTCGCTGTGAAGCGACATTGCCCATTTGGGTCGAAAATGGGCGTGGGCGATCGCACCTGATCGAAGCAGTCATTGATACGGGCTTTAGTGGTCATCTGACCTTACCTTCAGCGATTATCCAGTCTCTCACTCTCTCGTGGAGCGCCACAGACCGAGTCACCCTGGGCGATGGCAGTGAAGCGCTGTTTGACGTTTATGCGGCAACAATTCGGTGGCACGGAAAACGCAGAGAGATTGATGTGGCAGAATCCGAGACGGATCCGCTGATTGGAATGGCTCTCCTGTATCGATATCGTTTGCAAATTGATGCGATTGCGGGGGGATGCGTCAGCATTCAAGCACTGTAGTCCCTCTTGCTGAAAAACAGACGATATTTTTGTGTCAGTTGGGGAAAGTATTCCTATCGGGAACTTCTGACTGGTAGAGGTGTCCATTCAAACGTATTCATTGAAAGAACACGCTGTCTGATTTTCTCCATTGAACAATCAACGGTTTGGATGACAAGGCGCTTAAAATGGCGCTTAGAATAAGGACTCAAGAGCACGTAAAAATTTGTGGTTTCACTCTTTCTTTTAAAACTTGGAATGTGTGAAACATCTCCGTTATCTCCACAGTTATCAGGGCATCCCTTTATGAATCGATGGTCAAAATGGGTTTTCTATCTCTTGTTGTTTCCCGTGGCGCTGGGGCTGTCGGGATGGCAAGGGTGGCAATGGTGGAGTTGGGCGATCGCCCCTGTGGATGCAACTGAGACTGAAACAGACGATCGCTCCTTCGATATTGAAATTGAAGACGGCACAACGGCTCGGCAGATTGGTGAAACGCTGAGTGATGAAGGCTTGATTCGTTCGTCAACGGCGTGGAATCTATGGACTCGCTGGCAAACGCTCCTCGATCGTCCTGGGGGTTTTCTGGCAGGGACGTATGAGATTTCTACCACCGAATCCATGCCGACCATTGCAAATCGCATCTGGGAAGGGGATGTGAAAACGGGGAGCCTTACGATTCCTGAGGGATGGGCGATCGCCGACATGGCCACCTACTTGGACTCTGAAGGATTGATGACCGAAGCCGATTTTCTAGCCGCTGCACAATCGGTGAGCCCTCAAGACTATCCGTGGTTGCCGAATGCCGTTTTTTCAGTCGAGGGTGCGAATTTAGAAGGCTTCCTGTTTCCCGACACCTACGAAGTTCTTGAAGGAATGACCGCAGACCAATTAGTTGCCCAAATGCTCAATCGCTTTGAGGAAGTTGGGTTGCCGCTGTATGACCGCAGCCGAAGCCCATATTCTTTGATGGAGTGGGTCACGCTTGCCAGCATCGTTGAGAAAGAAGCGGTGGTGAGCGAGGAACGAGAAGAAATTGCGGCTGTCTTTGCCCGTCGATTGCGAGAAGGCATTGCCCTGGGCTCCGATCCGACGGTGGAATACGCCTTGGGCATCCAGCAGACTCCGGAGAATCCGCTCACCTTTACAGACATTAGGGTAGCGTCCCCTTACAACACCTATCGCTATCCCGGACTGCCCCCAGGCCCTATCGCCAGTCCGGGAGTGGCCAGCTTAGAGGAGTCGCTGAATCCGCGCGATACAGAATATCTGTACTTTGTGGCGCGCTATGACGGCACCCATGTGTTTAGTCAAACCCTGGCCGAACACGAAGCAGCCCAGGCTGAAATTCGTCAACGCATCGATGGGCAATAGAATGGAGAAATAAGCTTGGCATGACGTACTAACACATCAATTAAATCAACATGGTAATTGGGAAATTTCTACAGCCTGATCTCGTTCTCGGAGATTCGGTAACCGCATTAACGCCTGAGATCCTTCAAAAGCAGGGTCTTCTAGGCATTGTGTTAGATGTCGATGAAACACTGGTGCCGATGAAGGCTGCCGTTGCATCGGATGGCCTTCATGCATGGATGGCTGAGCTGAAGCCCCATTTTAAGATTTGGTTGGTCAGTAATAATGTCAGCGAAAACCGGATTGGGGGGATTGCGAGGGCGCTCGACGTGCCTTACATTTCGGGTGCCCTCAAGCCTTCTCGACGGAAGCTCAATCAGGCGGTGACTGCGATGAATTTGCCTGCCAACCAGATTGCAATGGTGGGCGATCGCCTCATGACAGATGTGTTGGTGGGCAATCGATTGGGCATGTTCACCATTCTGGTCGATCCGATTGTTGATCCAACCGTTGCCGTTCGCAGACACCCGATTCGCAACATTGAGGTCTTGATCTCTAAAGCCCTTGGTGTTTCGTTGCGATCGCCCACCTTGATGTAGCAGGTTGATGCATAAAAAATCATGAAACACGGTGCCGTAAAGATCATGCAAAAGTTTGACGCGCATCCCTGTGTAACGACAACTCAATAAAACGTCTAACAGCGCAAGAATTCAATACAAAAGCAAATCTAAAGAAAATATTATGAATCAGGTGTTAAATAAACTTTACAGCGACAATAAGTATATTAAATGGAGTCAGCCAATATTAGACTCTAGCCTATAAATCGTTGAATATATAGACGGAGCGCCAGCTTTCACCTGTGGGAGTTGGCGCTTTGTGTTGCGAGAAATGTGTTGCGACGGATGTGTTGCGAGAAAGGCAATTTCTTGTATTGCTGTAGCCTCACCAATGCTCTAACCTGGATGACTAGCGCTCTGTGAGCTTACGCTTTCGCGCTAGACCCTTGAACGTCGTCTGAGTATGGAAAAACCAATCGTTGTCAAAATCGGAACATCGAGTCTTACTCGGGCGGACGGCAATGCCCTTGCACTTTCTACAATTGCGGCTCTGGTCGAGACCTTAACTCAGCTTCGACAGAAGGGATGGCCCGTGATTCTCGTGTCGTCTGGAGCTGTGGGGGTCGGATGTCGGCGGTTGGGCTTGACCGAGCGACCCACGACCATGGCCATGAAGCAAGCCGTCGCCGCAGTCGGGCAAGGGCGGTTGATGCGCGTGTACGATGACTTATTTTCTTCACTCCAACAGCCGATCGCCCAAGTTTTGTTGACCCGAAGTGACCTGGTGCAGCGCAGTCGCTATGTCAACGCCTACCGAACCTTTCGGCAGTTGCTTAAACTGGGCGTCATTCCCATCGTCAATGAAAACGACACCATCGCCATTGAGGAGCTGAAGTTTGGCGATAACGACACGCTTTCTGCACTCGTCGCGAGTTTGGTGGATGCAGAATGGCTGTTTCTGTTGACGGATGTGGATCGCTTGTATTCTGCCGATCCACGCTATCATCCCGATGCGAAACCGATTCATCGCGTCGAGCGTATTGAGTCACTGGATGATTTGCAGATTCAAGTGGGCGATCGCGGCAGCAACTGGGGAACCGGAGGCATGGTGACGAAGATTGCCGCTGCCCGCATCGCCACGTCGGCAGGGGTGCGCATGGTGATTACTGAAGGGCGATCGCCCTCCAACATTGAGCGCATTCTCAACGGCGAAACTCTCGGCACCCAGTTTGAACCGCATCCTCAACCTTCCAATGCCCGAAAACGCTGGATTGCAAACGGCCTCGTTCCTTCTGGACAGCTCTATCTCGATACCGGAGCGGTGAGAGCCATTTGTGAGAAAGGGCGATCGCTCCTTGCCGCAGGCATCACCGATGTTGAAGGCGAATTTCAGCAGCAGGACGCCGTGAAGCTGTGCGATCAAACAGGCAAAGAAATTGCCCGAGGCATCGTCAACTACAGCAGCCTTGAACTCAGCAAAATTCGTGGCTTACAGTCTGACCAGATTTCAAGAACGTTGGGCTACGAAGGCGCAGAGACGGTTGTCCACCGAGATAATCTCGTACTGAGCTACTAACTTTCAGAACTGTCAGGACTTACGTAAGTCCTCCATATCTAGCGCACTTTTGTTTGTGGGTGGTGGCGGGCGCAGCTGTATTTGTTGGAATATTACAGCGCTATGCGCGTTTGTTAAGTACAGATGTGTGGGGCGCAACGCGCCTCACACATCTGTTTTTGTGTTTAAAGCGGTGCAAACCGCTTTAACGGGCTGGATTACGGCACAATCTCTACGATTGTTCCGTGACTCACCACTTCATAAAGCTCATCAACGTCCTTATTCTTTAGAGAGATGCATCCCCACGTCCAATTTGAACGCTGGTCGATTAAATCATCGTTGCCCGCCGGAACGCCATGAATTCCAATTTGTCCTCCAATCGGAAACAGTGGGTTCAGTTGTCCAGACATCTTGGCTCCCAGATGATTGCGCCAGGATTGAGGGGTGGGATAGTCGAGCCAGATAAACTTTGACCACTGTGGATGAGGATAGAGATCGCGGATACGGTAGATACCTTCAGGGGTTTTGCGATCGCCCTCGCGCAGCTTATCTCCCGCAGGGCTACTACCAAACACAACAGGATACGATTTAATCGGACGTAAGTTGTTGAACACCGTCAATCGATACTGGGATTTCTCAATCAGAATTGACACCTGATTAGAGGCACTGCTCACGTCCAGCACGTCATGAATGGATTGCTGTGCATTCAGCAAGGGTTGGGTGCCACTGTCCATCTCAGGATGGAGGCGAGGCTCTCGCTCGCAGCCATCCTCCAAGCAAAGAACAGCGGGTATCTCCGACATGGGCATCACAAACCCAGCCCGCATCAGCACGTAGTAGGCGATGACTCCACCTCCGATGAAGAATGCCACTGTCCTTAACCGTTTGATGAAAAGAGATGGCGCAATGCGTGGGTTGAGCATGAAGCTGTGGAATGAAGGAACGTTAATATTGATGCCTCAATTGCAGTAATTCTCATTTTGAAAAACTTCGCGCCCTATCGGCGCTCACGTGTATCGGTTCAAGGGGCAAAACGGTCGCTTGCGGCGACCTGTTTGCCCCTTGAATTTCCATAATGAGAATTGCTGCCTCAATTATGAACTAGTGTAGTTGAGACATCATCAGTGATAGGATGAGCTTCAGCTAGGGGTGTCTGCACCGAAACGTGCGGGCTGAGATCATACCCTTGGAACCTGAGCTAGATCATACTAGCGGAGGGAAGCAACACATTGAGTCATACGGGCAGCGATCGCACCACTATCGCTGTACCCGTCGCATCTGTTGTTTGGGATAGCCTCTAGCGTCAACGCATCACGATTTGAGGAGAGATATCCGATGACAATTGGAGCTATGGCGCTCTTGGTGACGGTGATGACGATTGCCGCTTTCACCCTGTTTGGCCTGTGGAAGATTGGTCAAACCGCGACAAACTTAGAAGATTACATGGTTAACCGCAACCAGGTCGGTGGAAGCCTGGCATTGGCTACCGTCGTCGCATCGGCGATGGGCGCATGGATTCTGTTCAGTCCCCCAGAAGCGGGTTCAGCCTTTGGAGGTATCACCGCCATTTTGGGGTACTGCATGGGGTCGGCGATCGCCGTCCTGCTATTCGTGTTCGTGGGCCCCCGGCTGCGCACCATCATGCCCACCGGACATTCGCTTAATGAGTATGTGCGTCACCGCTTTGGTGGCGCGATGTATTGGCTGACCGCCGCCAGCATGGTGTTTTACATGTTTGTGTATTTGTCGGCAGAATTGACGGCGATCGCCAAAGTGTTAGAACTCATGGCCAATATTCCTCTGTTGGTGACCGCCTTGGCGGTGATGATAGCGGTGTTTGCCTATACAACCTATGGCGGACTGCGGGCGACAATTCTGACTGATGGCCTCCAGTTCGTTCTCATTCTGCCGCTCTTACTCATTTGTTTCATCGCGACCGTTATGGCGCTGGGCGGCTTTAGCGCGGCGTTTTCGCCCCTGGTGAGCGATCGCCCTGATCTGCTATCACTAACGAACGTGGGCGGCTTGCGGTTTGGCCTGACGCTCATCATCGCCATCGTTGCGGCTGAGCTATTTAACCAGGGCAACTGGCAGCGGGTCTATGCTTGCCGAACGAATACGGTGGTCCGGCGGTCGTTTCTCGGCTCTGCCCTCGTCATTCTGCCGATGGTGTTCATCGCCGGACTTCTGGGACTCGTGGCCGTTCAGTTTGGCTTTGAAGGAGACACGGCTTTTTTTGGGGTTTTACAGAGCCTCAATCCTCCCGGTTGGCTGATTATTTCCGTGCTGGTCTTGGCGATCGCCCTGGTGATGAGTAGCCTGGACAGCCTGCTCAATGGCATTACGAGCGTCTTCACCATCGACCTGCTGCGGTTGATGCCCGACCAGGCCAATGTGCTGCGGCTCTCTCGCCTGCTCACAGTTGTCGTAGGGATTCCTGCGGTGGCGATCGCCGCCCAAGGCTATAGCGTGCTTTATCTCTTTTTCATCGCAGATTTGATTTGTGCCGCATTGCTTTTTCCGCTGATTTTCAGCCTGTATAACCGTCGCCAAAGTGCCAAGAACGCCTTGTGGAGTTCCATCACAGGAATTGCAGCCGGAGTCCTCTTCTTCCCCAAAGCCGACTTTACGCCACTATTTCCTATTCCTGGAGCGGCGGACTTACTCCATAGTTTTGGCGCTGCTTTGCTGGTGTCCACAGTGATGACCCTGGTCTGGAATGGCCTTGCCAGCAGAACATCGAAACATTCTGAGAATGGCTTTGACTACAGGGTCTTAGAAACCGTTCGAGCCTACAGCTCAGACACACATCAACACGAAGT
>JAYKJC010000260.1:0-3339 GCA_035285885.1 Leptolyngbyaceae cyanobacterium
AAAATAAGAAAAATAAGAGGCCATGGACTTCATGGTCTCTTATTTCTAAAGCTATTTTCTAAAACTATAGCTATTATCGTGTATGACTTAACTCATCTAGCGATGGCTATAGAACCAGCTTTCTAGCGTAGGGTGGACATTGCCCACCTTACGCAATATGTGCAAAGTCACTCTGAACTGACCATGATGCACGGCGTATCCTTCATATGATCTCTAGGACATGCGTCCTAGAACAACACGCTACTGAACACCGAGAACATCCACTCTGACGTTTGCAACGCCTGACTGAATCATGCCAATGGCGCGTGCCGCGCCAGCCGACAGATCAAGCACCCGGCCTCCGCCAAAGGGACCCCGATCATTGATACGGACAATAACGCTCGCCCCTGTGGTCATGTTGGTGACCCGGACAAGAGTTCCAAATGGAAGCGTGCGGTGGGCAGCGGTCATAGCGTGCTGATTAAATACTTCACCACTCGCACTGCGTCGCCCATGAAATCCTGGGCCATACCAGGATGCTCGACCGGAAAAACTAGACCGTACAGGACCGACTGCAACCGATGCACTTGATGAAGAGGGAAGTCCTTCAATCTGAGTCAGCGGTTCAGCACCAAACTGCCTCCGGATGCGATTGGTTGCCTGGAGTACGTCTTGAGAGAGGTTGCCTGTGGTGTCGGGCAGAATAGCCGAAGACCCAAACTCCACTAACACATCGTCTCCAACTCGAATGACAAAGGCATCCTCACTATCGTTCCACTCGGCGATGATTGCGTCGGGGTCAATATCACTCGTGTACAGCTGATTGAGGCGGTCGGCGATCGCCTCTGCATTTTGAACGGGGTCAAACGATTTACCCAAATTGGAAGCTTCAGACTCAGCGGATGCTGATGACAGTGCAGATGAAAACTGCTTTTCTGAAGCGTCAGTGCTTACACCCTTATTTTCTACTGAATCCTCCGCTGTCGAAGAAGTCGAATCGCTGATGGCTTCCCTTGCCCCTTGGGAGGCAGATGTGGCTTGGGCGATCGCATCTTCGCCCAAGAAAGTCACTACGGGGATGCCTCGTACGTAAACGGTAGCTGCACGCCTTCCATCCAAAACATGAACATGAATGACAGCAACTGAACTTGCTTCGGAACTCAATAACGGATCGGGCTCGTCAGCCTGTGATGCACTCGATCCCGGTGATGCCCCTGCTTCTAATTCAGAAGCGTCTATCGTAGAATCAGCCTCAACTGATGCTAGTTCTCCAGGAACTTGTTCCCGGGTTGCATCGTCTGGGAGAACAGAAGACTCGCTACCGTAGCTTGATGTTGCCAGGCCGAGACTCGATGCAACAAGCGCAGCTGAAATGCCGCTCAAAAATCGTTGATTCATAAAATCCCTTTCCAAGCAATGAAGGTGTAGGAAGGCAGATAATCCTGACTAAGTTGACTAATCACCTACGCACCCTACTCAACACGTACTCGTTATGAGTTTTTGTATGGTGTTTTGAACTGTAACAAAGTAGCACGAAGTTTTTGTAAACGGGATCGGTGATTTCCATCAGACCGTCGCAGTCGAATTGTGAAGTTCTGCACTTTCAGCCGGGTCAAGCCCTTGCCCAGTAGGCATTTATGCATAAGCAACGAGTGTCTGATTCAGGCAATCTGTTTTTTTAAGTTTCGACAACTGAAGAGGAAAGCTGAAACTCTTTCAGAGACTGAGTCCCAGATTTTCTTTAAATGTTGTTATATAAATGATTAGGAAAACAAATCTAACTATTGACACATGCCTTAGCTTTTTGAGTGAACTTCAAACCCTTGCTGGATAGAGATTTGAAATCTGCGTGTAACTTCCAAGACATCGGAATCGCAAGAAAAATTATTTCCATAGGCATTTATCGCTAAAATTCGGCCATTTTGCCCTGATTTTTGTAGTGCAAAGCACAAAAATGCATGTATTGCAACGCACAAAAAATGAGGGTTGGCCACTCAGTGGTGCCACCTCACGTCAAGAATGTGTAGAAGCTTTAAAGATTTGTCGAAATGGCTTGCACCGGACAGGTCGGAATACATTGCTCGCAAACGATACAGCGAGATTGAGTGAACTGTAGGCGAAATGTTTCAGGATGCAGAGAGAGGGCTTGGGTCGGGCATATGCCTGTACAGAGGCCGCAGTGAACACACGTGTCTTCATCCACAAAGATGCCGTGGCTGATCTGAGACACGCTGATGTGCTGAGCTTCCATCCACTCCACAGCTTCATCGATTTGGTCAATATCGCCCTGTAGCTCGACCACAAGGGTTCCGGTTTGGTTGGGGGTTACCTGGGCTCGAATAATATTCGCGGCGACATTAAAGTCTTTGGCCAATCGATAGGTAATTGGCATGTGAACGGTCTGTTTTGGGAAGGTTAACGTGATTCGTTTCTTCACTGATTCGTGGGTTGCTCACTCAGAAACAGCAGGATCAAAAATAGAATGACGAGATCGTGTTGCATGGGAATCTCGGCAAATGGGGGTGATGGTTACTCTGTGAGGGGACACCGAACCTCCATGTCCTTAGTTCCCTGAAAGGCGATTCATTGTTTCTTTAGAATATAGGGGGATTGAGAAGACGTGCAGACACTGCAACAAGACTCGCCATTCGTCCCTCTCCCCTCGATAATTCCCAAGACTATATCTATCTTAGGCACTGCATACAAAACATCATGGCCAATACCGATCCACGTTCTCCAGTGAACCCCGAATCAACTGCTGTTACTGATGGCTCCGTTACCAATGTCTCTGGTCGTCGATTCCGAATGATTCGCAACGGCGTTATTGCAGCGGTTGCTGTGCTGCTCAGCACGATCATTTTTCTGGGCACTCGCACGCCCTCAGCCTCAGCCTCGCTTGCTTCGTTGGCAGAAACAGCGACTCCGTTTGACGCTGCCCTTGCGAATCCTAAGCCAAGTTTGGTGGAGTTTTACGCGAATTGGTGTACGAGCTGTCAGGCGATGGCGGGAGATATGGCTGAGCTGAGAGACACCTATGGCGATCGCATCAATTTCGTCATGCTCAATGTGGATAACTCCAAATGGTTGCCCGAAGTGCTGAAATACCGTGTCGATGGCATTCCTCACTTCTTATTTATGAATGATGAGGGTGAGGCGATCGCCACCAGCATCGGCGAACAACCCAAGACCGTGCTTACCGCGAATTTAGATGCCCTATCAGCGGGACAGCCCTTGCCCTATGTCCAGTCTCAAGGGCGCAGCTCAGCCGTTGATGCTGAGGTGAGAAGCGCACCCGTTCAAGATGATCCGCGCAGTCATGGGGCGCAGGTGGTGACGCAAAACTAGGAGGCGCTGGCTGGA
>JAYKJC010000261.1:0-2779 GCA_035285885.1 Leptolyngbyaceae cyanobacterium
GACTGGGCCGCATGCTCGGCGGAGAATCCCTATTTATCAGCGAGTTTACGCCCAAGGGAAAATCTGGACGGCTCTTCCTATCGCCGGGCGTACCGGGAGACATTACCCACTACACGCTGAATGGAACGAAGAGCTTGATGGTGCAGTCGTCGGGGTTTGTAGCCGCGAGTTCCAGCATTACTCTCGATACAAAATTCCAGGGATTTAAGGGATTCTTTAGCGGTGAGTCCCTCTTTTTGCTGCGAGCCTCAGGAACTGGGGACTTTTGGTTTAGCTCCTATGGGGCCATTCTCGAAATTCCAGTCGAGGGTGAGTATGTGGTTGATACGAGCTACATTGTCGCCTTTGAAGACAGTTTGAACTACACCGTTGAGTTGATTGGGGGGCTTTCCTTCAAGAGCCTGAAAACTGGAATTCTGGGTGGAGAAGGATTGGTTTGTCGTTTTTCTGGAGCTGGGCGATTATGGGTTCAGTCCCGGAATCTTTATAAGTTGATTAACTTCTTGAATCCATTTCGTCCGACGAAAAACAACAACTAGAGCGGTGTGCAAACGGATTAAACACAGGCAAGGGGCTTAAGCCCCTTGTTCACGGGGTGATTTTGTACTTGATCCATTAGCAAACCGCTATAGTTTTTCACAGTCGATCAACTTAATTTAAAGAAACTTGCTCAACTCCAAGCGATTAACCATGTCTATTGAACTGCCACCCGGCACGGCTGACTATAGCGATCGCACCCCCACAACCTCCAACCGCGCTGTTCTGAAACTGCTCGCTCTATTCTTTGCCACCATAATCGTGGTCATCTGGCTGGCTGGGGCGATCGCCAACAGCTTAATCGGCCTGATTCCTCCGCAAGCGGAGCAAGCGTTAGGAAAAGCGATCGTACCCGCCTATGAAGCCCAGGCTCTGCCCTCACCCACCCAAGACACACTGAATCAGATGCTGGATCAGCTAGAACAGCACTTGCCGCCGGAGATGCAAGAAGGGCGAGATTTTCAGGTGTTTTATGTGCCTCAGGATGTAATCAACGCGGTGGCCATTCCGGGCGATCGCGTCATTATCTATCAGGGACTTTTAGAACAGGCCGAGTCTGAGAATGAGCTGATGATGGTGCTGGGTCATGAACTCGGACACTTCGAAAATCGGGATCATATTCGAGGGCTGGGGCAAAAGATCTTGCTGCGGTTGGCGATCGCCTCAATATTTGGAGACGTCGGCACGCTGGGCTCCATTGCCGCTTCGGGAGTCACTGCCCTTTCAGATTCACAGTTTTCTCAAAAGCAAGAGCGGCAGGCGGATGAAGTTGGCCTAGACCTGTTGAACCAGGTGTATGGACAGGTGGCTGGAGCAACGGACTTTTTCGCTCGCATGAGTGAAAAGCAGGGCTTAGAGATTGCATTTCTGGCCAGTCATCCCACATCAGCGTCACGGGTGCGGCGAATCGAGAGTTTGATTCAGAAACGAGGCTACAGCGTAGGTGAGCGATCGCCCTTGCCCCCACCGTTAACGAATCTGCCCGCACCTCGACCATCAGGCTCATCGGGCTAAGGTGCCCTGTCGTTACCGTTAATCGCTTAAGCCATTTTTGCGAATCGGAACCCACTCACCATTCACGGTGAGCCCCAGAATCATGTCATCGTGGGGATGAATTTTAGTTCCGGTCAAAGCGCACTTTTCTTCTTTTTGAGCCGTGGCCGCGACGCTGGCACGAATGTCCTCTCGGGAGCACGATTTTTGCCTGCCCTCGGTTTGCTGCTGCACATACTCCCACAACACATCCCGAATGAGAGCCTGATAGCCCTGTCGTCCGGCAATCCGCTTGAGATTTTCCTTGAGATCGCGTTCAAGCCGGATGCTCGTCACTTCCATTTCTGTGGTTGGGGTGCGTTGGGGATGTGCTTGGCTCAGGGTTTGCATTCATTCCTCCGATAACGAGTGGATACTACAAATTAACACGTCAGACTCTTGACATTTGACTTGGTAACGTGGTGGTCAACAGCCTATGCTTCTTAGTCACTATCACGATCAGTGAAGAATAGAAGAGTCCTTTCTTGCATAATACACCTGTAGTTTAGGGTTCCCAAGTCAGAATAGGCTGTGTGAAAAAATATGTCTGTTTTTGTGACGGTGGGTATCACCTTAACTATCGACATTAAAAGGGAAAACTAAGACCACAGGATACATTTTGGACGTTAAAATGTACGTCTGTAACTTTAGATACTTTTTAACCTTTATTTTCATTGGAGCGACGTACTTCTATGACTCTCCAGCTCACTGGCGAACAGCTCAACGCAATATTCGAGCATGCTGAACGTGCTTATCCAGAAGAGTGTTGTGGTTTGTTGCTTGGGCAAACGCTATCTCAGAACTCGACTCAATCTGAAACGAATCTGTCGTTTGATAAGACAGTGGTTGAGTTGTGGGCGACTCAAAATGACTGGGACAATGAAGCGGAAGCATCAATGGCGTCCCTGTCGTCTCATGCAAGTCAACATCACCTGACAAAAGCACGACGCTATTGGATTGATCCTCGGCAAATGCTTGAAGCTCAGCGATATGCGCGCGATCGCCAGCTCGACATCATTGGCATTTATCACTCTCATCCCGACCATTCCGCAACACCGTCAGAGTGCGATCGCGCAGCGGCCTGGCATCAATATTCTTATATGATTGTTTCCGTGCAACACGGCAAGGCCAAACATGTTCTATCCTGGACTCTTGATGAGGATAATCAATTTCAATCTGAAGAAATTCAGACGGTCTTTCCAGTAGGCGT
>JAYKJC010000262.1:0-4902 GCA_035285885.1 Leptolyngbyaceae cyanobacterium
GAAATGGGATTGATTGAAGCGTTCATGCCATCCATACATGTCATCCATACACGTCATCCATACAAGTGAGACCATTGCGAGGAATCAAGCCTGTGACCCTGACGCAGTGACAAGGAGATTTCTAGGAATGAATTTACCCGTTGATTTGGGCTTTCTCCCTTAGGGAGACGCTAAGCGTTCGCGATAGCGTTGCGAAGCAACACGACTTTGCTCAGCCCGCAGGTCGTGAGCGTTGAGCGAAGTCGAAACGCGGGAATACAGGTATTTTCTTTGCTAGACATGGCCTAAGCTGCGATACGTTCAGATCGAGAGACATTAACAGGATCAGCCTACTGCTCGATCGGGAAAATCTCGGGAAGGGGTACCGTTAGTGGGCAGCGACTGGAGAGTGCTCTGGGGCGATCGCCCGTAACCGTCCCGTCATCAGCTCTATCGCTTCATTTTCCATCGCCTGCACAATGGCTTTTGCCGACATAATCTCGGTGATATTGCCGCTGCTCTCTCCCGCCGTAAGGCACATTTCCTCAAAATCACCTGTGGTGTCGGGCATGGGCAGAATGATGGAGAATTTTGGGATTGGCACCGTTTGCCCGTTAATGATGGTGGAACCGATTGGGGGCTGAGTTTGGCTGTGCTCCATGGCAGCAGAACTGCGATCGCCCCACTGCTGCACCGCTCGATTGCGAATGACGCGCATCATCTGTCCCGGCATTTCAGGGCCAAATAAGAATGTCCGGGTGGTGTCGCCTAGCCTCGCCCTGAGGACACGCGCTTTGTACTCAGAATGGGCATGGGCTTCTTCACTGGCGAGAAAGCGGGTGCCGCACCACACCGCCTCCGCTCCCAAGGCCAGCGCTGCGACCAGTCCCTTGCCGTCGATGATGCCCCCAGCCGCAATCACTAGAATGGGCGCAACCGCCTGACAGACGGCTGGCAACAGGCTGAAGGTGCTGGCTTCCGCGCGATTATGGCCGCCGCCTTCTGCCCCCTGGACGATGATGGCGTCAAATCCCATCGCTCTGGCGTCTTGCGCTTCGGCCACAGAGCCGACTTGCATCCAAACCTTGGTGCCGCTGCTTTGCAACTGCGTGACCCAGTTAGATGGCGGAAAAGACCAGAAGAAGATGACGACGGGCACCTGTTCGTCAATACAGACAGCAATGTGCTCTGCCTGAGTCATACTCGTGATGAAGTCGATGCCGAAGGGATGGTGGGTCAGTGTGCGAGTTTCATGGATGAGCGATCGCAATCCATCTGGGGGAACCATTGCAGCACTGAAGGTGCCCAGTCCTCCGGCATTACTGACAGCCGCCGCCAGGTTAGGCGTTGCGACACAGGCCATTCCAGCAGAAATGATGGGAGTAGAGAGGTGATAAGTTTGGGTGATTTGGGTCGTAAGCATGGGTTTGAGGAGTAGGGTGTGATGAAGTGGTGAGGCAATAGAGTGATGAAGTGATGCATCAATACAGCCAGCTTTCGTACTCGGGTGTGGCAGTTTTCATATCTTCGTAGAGCCACACCATGCGATCGAGGAACCATATTTTTCCGATGTAAATCAGGAGGAGGCTCAACAGAGTAAGGGGCAGATCGAGCGCCCAAAGACCATACAGGGCGATCGCCCCTCCTAGCGCTGAAAGTCGGGTAAGAAGCGTGGGGAAGACGCAATGGTGAACCGGGATAGGAACCTGGCGGCGATTGATCCATACTCGTTCACCGAGTACGCTTTTTGAGGGCCAGTTATTGGTTGAGGTGGGTGGCGAGAACAGACGAGCGTTGTACCAGTTCCATAGCAGGGTCGCAGCAATGAAGACCAGCGATCCCCATCCCAGCCAGACTCGACTCCAGATCGCGAGAAATAGCAGGGGCAGAACGGTCAGGCGTGTCCAAAAACACCAGGGATTGGCGTGCCCGCTCCAGGTCGTGTCATCCATTTGAAAGAAAGTGGCGATCGCCTTTGCAAACATAGGTCTTTCTCCTGAGTAGGATTCTTTACTGCAACAGGAAATAAGATTCGTGGGCTTCTGTCACGGTCTGCTGCATTCGATTTCAACTGTAGAAGAAGTTTACTTATCTGTCTCTAGGGCAAACCTATGGAATGCCTGTTAGCCACAACCTATGGAAATCTATGGAAACCTGAGGTGAGTGATGATGAATCAGTCATGATCGCCAGATTCTAAAAAGTCCCACACCCAACCCTAATAAAACTCTGTAGGCTTCCGAAATTCTCATGTTTTTCCGGTAATGTCAGAGGTGAACTCGTCTATTGTTCTGCCGTATCGCCCATGTCTTTTGAGGATGCCCTTGCGATCGCCAATGCTGCCATGCAGACGACTCTGGGACGGCACCTGAGCGATATGGAAACCCTGATTTTTGAAGGTTCCTGGCAGGGCAAAACCTATCCTCAACTGGCTGACGAGGCTGGGTATTCCGTCAACTACCTCACCACCGATGTAGGGCCAAAATTCTGGAAAGCCCTTTCTCAAGCGTTGGGCGAACCCGTTAATAAGAAGAACTTTAAAGCCGCCATTCAGCGATCTAGAGTTGCGAGAACGCGAGTGGGCGAGTTGGGCCGTGAGAAGGCACTTGCATCTCCCCCTTTACCCACCCAACCCTCCACCGCTCTACCCTCCCACTTCTCCACGGATTCACCGATCCTGGACTGGGGCGAAGCCCCTGACGTCAGCCAGTTCTACGGTCGGCAAGACGAACAGGTGATTCTGGAACGCTGGATCAATGAGGAACGCTGCCGCCTGGTCGCCATTCTCGGCATGGGCGGTATTGGGAAAAGCACCTTGGCAACGAAGTTGGCCAGTGATCTATCGACCGTTCCACCGACCCCTCCTCTCCTTACTTCATCTGTCATTCATCCATCCCCTCCCTTCACTCACATTATCTGGCGATCGCTCCGCAACGCTCCGCCGCTTTCTAGTCTGCTGGCCGATCTCATCGATATCCTTTCTGACCATCAAGCAACGGAGGGCGACAGACCCCACCTGCTGCAATGGCTGCGGGAGAAGCGCAGTCTCATTGTGCTGGACAATGTGGAGACCCTTCTGCAACCGGGAGGACATGCGGGCTATTATCGCGAGGGCTACGAAGACTATGGCGAGTTGATTCGTTTGTTAGGAGAATCTCCCCATTCCAGTTGTGTGGTGATTACGAGTCGCGAAAAGCCCGTTGAGTTGGCGGCGATGGAAGGAGGGGAGGGGCACGTGCGAACGCTGCAACTCAGCGGGTCGGTGGAAACAGCCCTGGCCTTGATTTCTGCAAAGGAGCTGGAGGGAACGGCAGAACAGCAGCGGCAGTTGTGCGATCGCTACAGCTACAATCCTCTTGCCCTGAAAATCGTCGCCACCACCATTCAGGATTTGTTTGAGGGGGACATTGGCGCATTTTTGGCGGAGGATGCCGTCATCTTCAACAGTGTGCGGCGTCTGTTAGATGAGCAATGTCAACGGCTGAGTGAGTTGGAGCAGGCCATCATGACCTGGCTTGCCATTAACCGCGACTGGACGACGATGGGGGAGTTGGCCGACGACATTGTGCCCACCGTTCCCAAAGTGCGATTGCTGGAAGCCCTTGAATCGCTCCGGTGGCGGGGACTGATTGAAACTCAGAACAAGCGCTATACTTTGCAGCCTGTGGTGATGGAGTATGTTACGGAACGGTTTATCGAACAGATCCATCAAGAACTGGAAACTGCTCAGCCGCAAGCATGGCAGCGGTTTGCCTTACTCAAGCTCACGGGGCGCGACTACATTACCGAAACCCAGCGGCGGCTGATTGTCCAGCCCATTGCCGCCCAGTTTCGCGATCGCTTTCCTACCCCTGAGCGCCAACGTCACCAGTTGCAAGCGATATTGCAGGCTATTCGGACAAGGGCGATCGCCGGGTACGGTGCGGGCAACCTGATCAATGTGAGTAACGCCCTCGATCTCAATCTTGAAGGGTTCGACTTTTCGCAGTTAACGATTCGGCAGGCCGATCTGCGCCACCGCTTATTTCAACGGCTAAATTTTGCTCAGGCAAATGTCAGTCAGTCAGCTTTCAAACAAACCTTTGGCAGCATTTTCTCCCTGTGCTACAGTCCGGAGGGCGATCGCCTGCTCACGGGGGATGATATGGGGGTCGTTCGTCTGTGGGACAGCTCCGCACTTCAGCCGATCCAGAGCTTTCCCCTGCATCACAGCTATGTGTGGGATGTGTGGCCCAGCGCGGATGGTCGCTGGATGGCCACCTGTAGCGAAGATCAGACAGTCAAAATTACAGACCTGAAGACCGGACAACTCCAGGCCACCCTCTCCGTAGCTCCGACCATTGCCCGAGCTATTGCCTGGATAGGGTCAGACCGTCTGGCGATCGGCGGCATTGATGGGTGCATTCGCCTATGGCATCCTTTTGCGGACGAAAGCACCCAATTAATTTCCGCCCACAGCGACATTGTGAACAGCTTGAGCTGGCACCCCACGTCAAACGCTCTGGCCAGCACCAGCAGCGATGGCGTGGTCAAAATTTGGGATGCGGAGACAGGCACCTGTCGGCAAACCTGGCCACAGGACGTGCCAATTCGGTGGGGTACCTGGAGTCCTGACGGGCACACCCTGGCCATTAGCCGAGAAGATGGGGGCATCGTTCTCTGGAACCCGCACACGGATGACCCACCCCACCATCTCAAAGGTCACCCCGAAACTGTCTGGAGTCTCGACTGGAGCCCCGATGGTCGCTGGCTCGCCAGTAGTTCCCATGATGCTACGGTGCGGCTGTGGGATGCGGCAACGGGGCGCTGCCTGCAAGTCTTACGCAGTCACCAAAACTGGGTCTGGTATGCCCGCTGGCATCCTCACCAGCCGCTAATCGCCAGTGGCGGTCACGACGGCACCCTGAAACTGTGGGACCCCATCA